>JBDRUN010000003.1 GCA_039801365.1 candidate division WOR-3 bacterium | reverse complement strand
GCCTGCAATCGGTGAAGCAGCGTCTCAACAACGGGTACACAACCGTTCTTGGCATCTACGTCTGGTCCAACTTCGACAACATCGGAAACTACAATAACACCTACTGTGTTGCCGATAAGTACGGCTCCAATCGTGGAGGTCACGCTGTGACAATCGTTGGGTACGACGACAATCGCTCCACCCGCGACGGCTATGGTGCTTTCAAACTGGTCAACTCATGGGGTACCGGCTGGGGCGCAAGCGGGTATTTCTGGATGTCGTACGTCGCGGTCATGAACTCCGAACTCAGCCAGCGCACGGCGTACTACGTCTCCGACCGCATCGGCTACCAGCCGAAGATGCTGGGTCGGATTCGCGTAATGCACCAGGCCCGAGACTACATAGGCATTCGGATGGGTGTCGGACGTTCGTCCACGCCGCTGTGGTCTAAAGACTTCAGGTCGTGGCGGCGCTGTTTCGCCAATCAAGCCTTCCCAGCCAATAACATTGTCCTCGACATGACCGAAGGTGAACCATATGTCACCAGCGGCTCGACTGACTCGGTCTTTGCCGGATGCATTGACGACTACCCCGACGGTATCACTGGTACAATCAACTACTATTCCTGCCAGCACCTGGCATGGAATACGACCGCAGTTTCACCCAGTACGCCAGTCAGCATCCCTGACTACGGAACGTATGCCTATGCGCGTGCGCGTGTTACACGCGCAGGTCTTCCACCTGAACCAACCCTCGCTGCGCCACCAAACGGCAGTACTGTCAGTACATTCCGGCCCACAATGTGGGTCCAGCCGATTTCCGGCGTGGACTGGTATCACTTCGAACTCTACAAGGGCAGCACTCTCGTTCGCGACGGCTGGAGGCAGACCAATAGCTGGCAGGTTGACATTGACCTTGAGAACGAGCGTTACTACACTTGGCGTTGTCAGGCGCACAACTCAGTTGGGTGGGGAGGATGGTCCGGCTATTGGGGCTTTACAGTCCGTGTGCCAACTCCACCACCTGCCCCGACCCTCGCCTACCCTGCCTACGGCAGCACCGTAGTAACGGACCGGCCCACGTTCTGGGTCGAGCCAATTGGCGGAGTAGACTGGTATCACTTCAAGGTCTTAGACAACCAAGGCAGTTTTGTCAGAGAGGGCTGGTCGCAGACCAACGGCTGGCAGATTGACATAGGCCTCAGTAACGGGACCTACTGGTGGACCGCCCAAGCGCACAACTCGTGCGGATGGGGAGACTGGGCAAGTGGCTGGCCATTCACCGTGTCGGTACCACCACCGGTGCCGCCTGCGCCAACCTTGGCTTTCCCCCGTTGCGGTGAGACAATCGGCACAAACAAGCCCACATTCTGGGTCGAACCGATGAATGGGGTGGACTGGTACTACTTCAAGGTAGTAGATAGCAGAAACAACTTCGTACGCGAGGGCTGGTCGCAGACCAACGGCTGGCAGATTGACATCCTTCTCCGCAACGAGACTTACTGGTGGACTGCCCAGGCGCACAACTCCAGCGGTTGGGGACCACCAGCACCGGGTTGGCCATTCACCGTCTCGGTGCCGATTCCGCCTCCACCTTCACCAGCTGATCCACCAAACGGTGGCACGGTCAACACATGCCGTCCCACAATGTGGGTCCAGCCGATTTCCGGCGTGGACTGGTATCACTTCGAACTCTACAAGGGCAGCACTCTCGTTCGCGACGGCTGGAGGCAAACCAATGGCTGGCAGGTTGACATTGACCTGCAGAACAATACGACCTACTCATGGACCTGCCAGGCGCATAATTCCTACGGCTGGGGCGACTGGTTTGACCCGAAATGGACGTTCACCGTGGTGCAGAAGGACTCTGGCGACGGTCTGGCTGGCGGACTGCTCGGTGCACTTCCATCCAGACAGCCCCTCAGTGTTGTACCAAACCCGTGCTCAAGAATAGTGGTGATCCGATACACGCCTGCGGCCGCGGGCCCGGCGAAGCTACAGGTCTTCGACCCGGCCGGCCGGCTGGTGAAAACCCTAGTGGACGGTACGACCGATGCCGGTGAACACGAAGTAACCTGCGACCTCGGCGGCCTTGGCAAGGGGGTGTACCTCTGCCGGCTTGTCACGGGGGGCGAAGTTGCGACCGTACGCCTGATCAAGTTGGAATAGATATTATGATGCGCAGGTTAGGAATGCCGCAATCCATGCCCTGCCTGTTGCCAAGAAGGACCGATGACAGACCACATTGGTAGTACTAGCAGTGCTAGGAGGCTGACGGCATTGCAGCTTGTGGTCTTTGCCATATCATTGGCAGCGGTTGCGAGTCCGCTGGGGTCGCCACTTACCACTCCTTGTGACGAACTCGGAGAGACAACCCACGCAGTATGGCTGCCTGGAGGAGTACCAAGTGAGGACATTGGACTGTCCTTCCCTCGGACAGTTACCGGTGCTGTTGTCGCGACCGCAACAACCGGGCAGTTGCGCGAGTTGGTGAAACGTAACGTAGATTTCATGTTGCTCAGCTGCGACGAATATGCTTTCCATGTGACAGGTGCATGGGGAAAAGCCAACTTCTCCATAAACCCGACGCCGACCCATCAGAAAGTCGCACTGATAGCTGATGAAGCTGCTTACCAGATGTGTCAGTCCCGGCTCTCAACCTATGAACAGGATGTCGAGGCCCGTTTCGACGCAGAAATCACAATATACCACGGCACGTGGCCGACCGCAGAGTCGCTTCGCAGCTTCATCCGGAATTTGTGGCAATCGGACGGAATCACCGGTGTCATTCAGGTTGGCCACCTCCCCTATGCACTGTGGGAGTTCCCCTGGAATGAGGTTTGCCCCATTCCGCTGTTTCACGAAGACATGGATTGCACCTTCATTGACCGCGATCACGATGGGAAATATGACTGGCACACCTGGGGCGCGAATGACGGGCCAGAGTTGTGGGTTGCGCATATGCGGCCTGCGTCGGGCCGTCTCAGTGACCTGCTCGAATTCTTGGACAAGTGCCACAGCTACTACCAGGGAACCTTGCCTGTGCCGAAGCGGGCCGAAGTGTGCATTTGTCGGGACTGGGGAGGATGTGTCGCGCCCATGCGCGAGGCTTTGCTGCCAATTTACGGAGATTCCATCTTCACCCAAGGAGGACCGGGCATCCAGGTATCAGGTCAGACTTACCTTGATGAACTTACCCACGGGTACGAACTAGTAAACGTCTGGGTTCATTCTTCGCCTACGTTTCACCAGTTCGACATTGCGCCACATCAGTACGTGTACGACCAAGAGGTTCGAGCTCAGACCCCGGGAGGCGTATTCACGGTCGTCTGGGGCTGTCACGGAATGGACTGGAATGAATCGCCATCCCACTGCTTCGCCGAGTCCTACGTCTTCGGCAGCCACAACGGTCTCGCCGACGTTGGTGTGACCCGCAGCATCGGCACCGAGAGGACCGAGTGGCTCTTTGGGCTTCTCGGTCAGCTACCAAGCTTGGCGGAAGCCTACTTCTACTATCTTGACTCGCTGTATGACCCGGTGTGGATTCACTCCCAGTGGCCAAGCGACACGACTGAGAATTTCGTGTTCGATTGCGCTCTGTTCGGCAATCCTTTCTGGATTCCTGCTGGCCGGCCAGGTATTCAGGAAGCAGAACCGCGTGCCTGGACGTCTGCACATGCGCCCGTCATCTCCATCGTCCCGAATCCACTCTCAGAGAGAACGGAGATAGCGTACTACGTGTCAGCCGGCTGCGAAGTCAGTCTTGTCCTATTTGACCGCGCCGGCGGTCAAGTCTGCTGTTTCCATCGGCGTAAAGAGGAAGCTGGCTGGCACAGGGTGACTTGGGATCGACGAGATGACCTAGGCGCCAGGCTCCCGCCAGGCGTCTTTTTCTGCCGATTGCAGGCAGGAGAATACCAGGAGACGCGTAAACTGATAGTGGCCCACTAGAAGAAGCGACACTGCTTTCCTCCCTCTCACGCATTCTCGGACGATCAGAGCCGTTCTATTCAAGTCTAGCAAAGGTTCGCGCGACTCTTGCAAGAAGCAGTATGGGCACTTCGAGTAGTTATGCGCTGAAGGCAACCTGCAACCTTGACTGACAAGGATGCAACGTTACACTTCGCTGTCACATGCCTCTCGCTAGCAGATCAGAACTGCAAGCGTCCCATTGGGTTGACCCCTGAGTCCCGCCTCGCACATGCGAATAGCGGTTGACGCAACGGCGGCCCGTTCCTTGGGCCATGGCATAGGCACGTATGTCTCTGGTTTGCTCGCCGAGTTGCCCGCAGTCGAATCTGATAACCACTACATCGCCTACTTGTCGGGCCGCGCCTCAGACCGCCTTGCTGTCTGTAGCCAGTTCTCGAAACGCGTAAGCTTTCGGACCGTGACAGCATTCCGTCCCCTGAGAGTCATCTGGGAACAAATGGTTCTGCCGCTCGAGGTCAGCCGGCTTCACTGCAACGTTCTCTGGGGATGCCACAACACCCTACCAGCATTCAAGACGACTCCCCAAGTGGTCACAGTCCACGACATCGGTATGTTGGTATTGCCCCAGTACTACCCCCGGTCAAAGGTCGCCTATTTCCGACATGCAATTCTTGCCGCCGTGCGGCAGGCCGACATCGTCGTCTCCGTATCTGAATTCACGTCACTAGAGCTGCAGTCCCGGCTCGGCGTACCACGCAAGAAAATTCGGGTTGTCCAGAATGGGGTCGACGCCCAGTTCCGACCCGTCAACGAGCCGGAAAAGCTCGAGCGCGTCCGCCACGCATTGCGCCTACCCGACAAGTTCATCCTTGCACTCGGTGTCCCCGAACCCAAGAAGAACCTGGAATGCCTCCTCCGTGCTTTCGCCACACTCCGAGCTCAGCACGCAATCGAGCACAAGCTGGTAATCGGTGGCGCGCGTCGCCTGGGCTGGAAGAATCAACGTTTCTACGAACTGGCACAGTCACTCGGCGATAGTGTGATTCTGCTCGATTTCGTCGTCCAGGAAGACCTGCCGACATTGTACACGCTTGCTGACCTGTTTGTGTTCCCTTCTCTCTACGAAGGGTTCGGACTGCCACCACTGGAGGCAATGTCCTGCGGCACACCCGTTGTATCTTCGCACTCAGCCTCCCTACCCGAGGTGCTGGGCGACGCAGCTGTACTTGTTGACCCGAAAGATGAGCGACAACTAGCCGAAGCCATACTGCGTGTCCTAAGTGATTCCGACCTTAGTTCGCGACTGAAGGAACGCGGGCGCGTCAACGCCAACCGGTTCAGTTGGCAGCGAGCAGCACAGAGTCTGACAGCGGTGTTCAAGGAGGTAGCAGCCTAGCCATGCCCGAGATATCAATCATCATCTTGAACTACGGTCCCGTTGATATCGTTGTTCCCTGCCTCGCCCAGCTGAAGGTACACCATGACAGTGGGCTGGCTGAAGTGATATTCGTGGACAACGGCTCTCCCGGCTTCCCGGTCGAGGATTTTCGCAGCTCGTTTCCTTGGGTCAATCTTATCGCAAACAACAGAAACCTGGGCTTCGCAGCCGGCAACAACCTGGGCATACGAACTGCAAGAGGGCGCTACGTGCTGCTGCTGAACCCTGACACCCGGGTACCGGAAGAGGTACTGCCAGCCATGTTGCAGTACATGGAAAGTTCTCCAGGAGTCGGGGCAGCAACCTGTCGCGTCAACCTGGCCGACGGTAGCCTTGACCAAGCCTGTCACCGGGGCTTCCCAACTCCCTGGGCATCATTTTGCTATTTTCTTGGACTGGACCGTATTCTACCGCGGTCCCGGTTTTTCGGTGGATATCATCTCACCTACAAGGACCTGAATACGACACATGAGATAGATTCACCGAGTGGCTGCTTCTTTCTTGTCCGCCGAGCCGTACTCGACCAGGTTGGACTGCTCGATGAAACCTTCTTCATGTACGGAGAGGATATTGATTGGGCGATGCGTATCAAACAGGCTGGCTGGAAGGTCGTCTATCACCCCGAGGTCTCGATAATACACCTCAAAGGGTTGTCATCGGGCATCAAACACAGTACCGCTGGACAATCTGCTGCCTCGACTTCGGATCGACTGCGTGCTCACCATGCATTCTACGAAGCTATGCGCGTGTTCTACCGCAAGCACTACCTGAGACGGTACCCTGCGCCTGTAGGATGGGCAGTGCTTACCGCAGTAACCATCAAGGAAAAGCTGAGTCAACGCCGACTCCGTGTATAGCCCGCAAACATCCAGGAATACAGTATGAGAATAGGGGTTGACGCCGGCGCGCTGCGGCACAGACTCACCGGTATCGGCTGGTATCTATCGCGAGTCATTGAACACCTGCCCGCTGAAATCAAACAAGATGACGAGATTCTGCTTTACGCCTCTCGACCGCTGACAACCGTGCCAACAAGCAGACTTCCGCTTCGCCTCCGCACCGACCGTTCCCGGCTGCCGGGCACCTTCTGGCTACAGACCCGAGCTACGAGACTACTAAAACATGACAAGCCGGACTGCTTCTGGGGGCCGTCGCACTTCCTCCCTCTGTCACTGCCGGTCGGCATAAGGGGTGTTCTCACTGTCCACGACATCGTCCCCGTGCTCTATCCGCGTTCGATGGCCCGCTACAACGCGCTAGTTCATCGGCTGTATTTCCGGAAGTCGCTCACCCGCGCTGACGCGATAATTACAGTCTCCGAACAGACTAAGCGCGACCTCGTTGCCAGACTGGGAGTGACTGAGGCGCGCATCACCGTCGTACCAGAGGCCGCCGACCCCATATTCCAGCCTCTGCCGTTACCCCAGGTTCAGAATCGCTTAAGCGCAATGGGAATCGGGGACGAATACGTTCTGGCAGTGGGGACTATCGAACCCAGAAAGAACTACCCGCTTCTTTTCCGCGCGCTTGCCCGTTTGCCAGCCCGTTTCAAACTCGTCGTAGCCGGGAAGAAGGGCTGGAGGTACCGCCACATCCTGTCCGAGGTACACCGACTGAACATTGAGCATCGCGTCTCCTTGCTGGACTACGTAACGGTCGAGAACTTGGTCGCACTGTACTGTGGTGCGCTCTATGTGGTGATACCATCTGTCTATGAAGGTTTTGGTCTGCCAGTTCTAGAGGCTATGGCTTGTGGCACGCCGGTTTTGGCCAGCAACTGCTCAAGTCTGCCAGAGGTAGGTGGTGATGCGGCTGTATACTTCGACCCGACCTCAGTCGAGTCGCTGGTCCAACGGATGGTGGAGCTTGCAGAAAACAGAGTCCTGAGAAATCACTGCCGCGAGGCTGGCATGCGCCGCGCCCGCCTGTTCAGCTGGGACAAAACGGCGGAAAAGGTGATGGATATCCTCCGCAGCAGCCCTAGAACATAGTCCCAAGCAGCACCACTAGCATCGACACAGGAGCAAGTCGGCCGATCCATTTCTGCTCAAGCTACATCGCGGCCTGAACCTGCAGTGTGAGGACCTGCTGAGTTTCCCTGTTCTCAGGCAAAACCGAAGCCCGGCGTGAGTAGCAGTAGTTGAGCATGACCTTAAGCAAGTCTCCGGCCGCTAGAAGGTTGACTCCCCCAGTCACGCCCAGCACGTACTTATCCTCCGACAACAGTTCCACTTCGACTCGCCCAACCGGTTCCAACAACTGAAGAAATCCGCAGGCCGCTTGAACCTGGAATGAATTCCTTATTACACTACCCCAAACAGCGTGTTGCCCAGCCGCGAGGACCTGAAGCGGACCGCGCTCAAAAAGAGCTTCGGCCGCCGCATTCCAGAACCTGACACCCTCCTTGTAGTATCGCCCGTCGTATGCGCGACACGCGAACTGCAGACCGTACTGAGCCAGGGGCTTCAACGTGACGCATCCGCATACATCCTTCCAGTCATTCTCGTCTCCCCACGTGTTCCGGCCGTTGCCATTGACGACTGCTCCGGCCAACTCGAACAGCCCTGTCTTGTAGCTTGCCATCACACCAATGTCTCTCCCACCCCAAGGTTTCCAGTGACGTTCGAGAATCGAGTACTCAATAAACCTCAGTTCGCGTGGTGGTGTCCAGGCCTCAAACCCCAACGGAGGGACAAACTGACCCGCCCGCAAGCCGATGCCGTTCGGCCATCGCAAGTCCAAATAAAGGTCGTAGGGTGATACACCGGCAGCGTCGAAGTACATGCGCAGCGATGCGACCGGATGTACCTGGCTGCTCAGACCGACAAACATCGCCCGGCGATAGAAGTCGAACCGGCTGTTATGCAGACCGCCCCTTTCACCCTGCTGCCAACGGCAGCTAACCCAGAGAAGAGCATCGGCCGAGAGCCTCCCACCTGCCAGACTCACTTGCCCTTGAGCAGATAATCCCAATGCCAGCACAATGGAAACAATATATTTCATCATTCCTCGCATTCTTCCGTCGGCTCGGCAGCAGCGTCCAGGTGATCCACTGAGAAGCCGACTCTGCCGGCCGCCAGCTTACGAGATACTAGTGAGAGCTTCGTGTGTGTCAAATCAGTCAGGAACCTGTCTGACCGCCAAACAGGGTCCTCGCACTGGCTTGCGCACACACGCAACATCTCGAACTGTCGCAGCGGGGTCCCCGGAACTTGAGCGTCAGCACATGTTGACTATTATTGCTGTGTGAGACTGCTGATCAACGCGGCATTCGATACACGAACCACCGTTGGTATCACTCAGTACATAAGACACATGGTTGAGGAGCTCTCCCAGCTGTGTGAAGTTACAGTGCTTACACCGGACCCCAGCCTTCTTGCCACGCGCTGCGAGACGATTAAGGTTCCAGACTTCACCCGTTACAGCACGAGAAGGACAGCGTGGGCAATGACAGCACTAACTGGCTACTGCACCAGGCGGTACGATGCTCTTCTGAGCGTCACCCCAATCGTACCGCCTCTTGCGACGATCCCGACGGTGGCAACCGTCCACGACCTGATTCCCCTCATCATGAACCGGTCCCATCGCGGCCGGGACAAGGCCACATTCTGGCTGGGACTTCAGACGTTGCGCTGGGCCAATGCGGTCATCTGTGACTCCAAGAATACTCGCCTCGACCTGCTGAGGCTTAGACTGCTTCCACCGAAACGTATTCATGTGGTCACCCCAGGTCAAGGACTTCTGCCCTCGGTTGATTCAGACTGTAGCGGAAACAGTTCTGTCACAGGAATACTGCAACCATACATACTCTACGTCGGAGGACACCCTCCGCATAAGAATCTCGCCCGGTTACTTACCGCTTTTTCACGACTGAAGTTTCCTGAGGTAACTCGACTCGTCATCGTCGGATGGGGAACAAGCCAACATATCGCGGCAACAAAGGCAGTCATTGCCAAGCTTGGTCTGACCGATCGGGTAGTTCTCCTATCCGACGTGCCCGACCAAGAACTCTCCAAGTTATATCGCCGATGTACCCTGTTCGTATTCCCCTCCCTCTACGAAGGATTCGGTCTCCCAGTACTCGAAGCACTCGCGCACGGAGCACCGGTCGTATGCAGCCGGGCCGCAAGCATTCCCGAAGTCGCGGGTAGTGCCGCGCTTTACTTCAACCCACTCTCCACAAGAGACATCATCCAGACAATCCAGACCGTGATAGACAACACCCAGCTAGCAGACCAACTCCGCAGACTGGGGCCGAATCAGGCTAATAGGTTTTCCTGGGCACTGACTGCTAGCAAGATCTATGCTATCGTAAAGTCTGTGACCGAGTAACCGCTGACGTACTACGATCAACCCACGCGCGTGATCCTTCTTGGTCCAACTTCACTACCACAAGCGACAATCCCAGAAAGGTAGCAAACACAACGAGAGAGTACACAATCCACAAGAGGTAGTCAAAGAAAGAATGGGTCATATACGCTATCAGGAGGGCTGCCAAGCCTAGCGCCGGCCCCTTCAACTTCGTCTCCCGATCTGTACCTGCTATTCTGTTCAGGTTCACAACTGTCAGAAGTATGATAAGCAGAAAGGCAGCAAAACCAATAACTCCGATCCCCATAAGAAGCTCCACGTATAGATTGTGGGTGTGCCCAAACAGGACTTGGTTTGGACGATAGGAGAATGAAACATCCAACGGATCCAGAAAACGAGGAAACCCGTAGTCGTACTTTACCACCCCAAAGTTGTGCAGGCCAATGCCGAACAGAAGATTCTTTGGAATGATCCGGAGCGCCGTTTGCCACATGAAGACCCTGCCTAGCCACGCAGGGTCCCCGGCCTCGGTCTGAGTGAGTCTGGCTACAAAAGTAGCCTTGATTGGTTCGAGCAAAGCCACGACAAGGGGGATGGCCACCAAGAAGAAAAGTAGAATCTTGGTCCGCCGCGCCCTAATGAGAATGTATGCAAGACCAGCAATGGCACCAACCCAGGCGCCCCTTGACTTTGTGAGGATGAGACCGAGCACCAAGACCAGAAACGCAATACCAAGTGCTACCCTTCTGGCAGGTTTTTCCTCCAATACGAGCAGCCCCATTGCTAGAACCGCCAACATTGCTAGCGAACCCCCAACCTCGTTCAGGCCCACCGCAACCGACTGAAATGGCATCGTCATCCTCTTCCCGATGGCCCCATAGGCTGCTGGCAGCCAAACCACACTGGCAACGGTGACGATTAGTATTACCGAGTATATGACCTTCACAAGACGTCCCTCATCGCTGAAGCAACCTGCCAAGTACCAGACGGCAAGACCTGACAGCAGGAACGTCACAACACCGGTTATCAGTCCAACATTGAGAAGTCCCCTTGCCCCCGCAACAAGTGTTGAAACCAGCAGAGCAACAGCGAGTACCAGAAAGAGAGAACCGAATGGTATAGGCAGGCCCTTCAGTCTGACATCACCAGCGCCCACCAATCGAAACGACAGGTTAGCCACAACATAGGCAAGCATAAGAAAGACGACATAGACTGTATTAAGACCTGGACTGCCAGGCAGAAAGCCAAGCCCGGCCAACGTCGCCGCAAGTACAAAGAAAGTCGTGGCGTACGATTCGTGGCTCAAGACGACAACCAACGTGCCAAGTAAGAATGGTAGAAAAAGGACCATAACTGACACAGCTACGTCAGCGGTATTGGACAGCAGCAAGTAATAAGCGATCAGAACTACCGCTTGACAAACCAGCAGGACCAGCAGTCCGTATTTTCCAGGAAAACTTGTCGAGTTGCATCTCTCACCGAGTCCAGCACTTCCACGAAGCTGAGCGAAGCAGGAACCCAGTCTCGACCAAGGCCGCACGATACTACTCCTTGCCGAGCACGCGACGTAGGAGAAGGACGTCGGCTCGGTCGAAACCGCGCAGCATGGTAAGCAGCAGTATATAGACAGACAAACCGACAGCGACGCTGACGAGGACGTGCAATTTGGCGAGCACCCATGCCAGTGGCGCTACCAGAACCGCCGCAATAAGACACCGGCCCCAGCAACCCGCAAGTTGACGTAAGTCCGCTCGCGCAGCGGTCGTGCGCTGGGCCACCGTCAACATGACCGTGCCGGTGAACTCGGCCGCGGTAATTGAAACCGCTGCTCCGATACCACCGGCCAGCGGTATCAGGAGGAAATTCAGAAGAACATTGACGCCCAGGCCAACTGCCGATTGCAGCATTACGACCCCGGGCCGATCAACAGCATACAGGTAGTTACTGAGCATCGAGTTCAGCGAGGCCAACCCGCCCCACCATGCAAGTACGCGTAACATGGCAACTGAACCTACGTATTGGCCGCCGTAGATGAACCGGACAAGCGGTCCAGCAAGCACAAGCCCGAATACGGCAACCGGAACCGCCAGTATCATCACGTATCTAAGCGACGAAGTAATCCCTGCCTGCAGGCGCTGGGCAGCACCCTGGTGAAGCCGCGACATCACCGGGTACATTGCTCCGGAAAAGGCAAACGATAGGAATCCAACACCAAGTACAAGCCGGAAGGCGGCGCTATAGAGTCCGACTTCACTGTCCCCCTTGAACTTGGAAAGAAGCGCGGTTCCATTCCAATAGTACAGTACAACGAACACCGAAGCCAGGCCGAAAGGGAACGCAGCCCGCAGCATCCGCACCATCGTTCGAAGTTCAAGCCTCAAACTGGGTGCAACCAAGACTGCGGCACAGACCACCGCGGACGCGAGCGCGGCAGCGAATCCGGCGCCAACGTACAACCAAGCGTAGCGCAGGGTAACAGCCGCACCCCTGCCCAATAGCACACCGCCGGTAATCAGAGTGCCGGTTTGCAGCATCCTTGTAAGAGCGGTGAATTCCATGCGTTCGAACCCTTGGAAGATGAAGCTATAGTAAAGCGCGACCGCACTGGTAAGTATGAACAGGCTCGTGACTCCTACGACTGCGACCGTCGTGCTGGGATAACCGAGTAGCCGGACAGTCAGCGTCACAATGCCGATAAGGAGAACAGAGACCGCCACCTTGATTGCCAGGGCGTTACCGATGTAGCGACTCGCAACAGATGAATCTCTGGCGATCTCCCGGGCAGCCAGAAATCCCAACCCTAAGTCTGAAAAGACCGAGAACATAGTCGTAAAAGCCAGAGCAAGAGAAAAGATGCCGAACTTCTCGGTACCGAGGTGACGGGCAGCCAGTGCAAAAAAAACAAACACCATGACCTTGTTGGCAACATCCGCCAGGGCAAGGTAGGCGGTATTTCTGGCGACCCTGGGCGCGGCCAAGGTCGGATGGTCCCGGTCAACACCGGGGTCCGGATTCATTTCAGACGGTCTTGCCAGCGTCTGCCCGCTTAGGACGACGAAGGAGCTGAACAATCTGCGCGCCGACCTCCTGCCATCCTGCGTACTCCTGGGGCCGAGTCACGCTGAGGTGGTGAAAATACTCCGACACTAGTGCAAAGGCAATACTGGCCAGAAGGCTGAAGCACAAGACCGCAAGGGTAATGACCAATCGCCGCGGAAAACTGCGTTTCTCTGGTGGCACTGCATAATCGAGGACCGTAATTGAAGGGGTATCGCGAGCTTCCAGGATCTTGGCATACTCATATTGCTGGTAGAGCATCGCGTAAGTCTCTTCCTGAATCTTGAGGTCCTGGTACCGACGCAGAAACTCCGCCGCGACGCTTGGCAGACTCTCGAAAGGGACGCCGAAGCCTGCGCCGAATCCTGTCCTGGACCCTCCCCGCTCAAGTTTCTTGAGTTGATTCTGAAAAGCATCAACCTCTCCCCTGAGACTTGTCGCATATGGGTTCTCAAGCCCGCTGACTTCTTCGACCATGCCCAGTTCGGCCTGCCTCAGGTACAGCTGAGACTTGAGCTTGGCGTAGGCTTCAACTGCCGCCTTTGTCTCATCGTTGACGGAGACGGTCTTATGGCGCTGCTGGAATGCTTCGAGCGATTCTCGCGCCACCGCCAGACTGCTTTCAACTTCTTCTACCCGGCGTTCCAGAAACAGCCGCATGTTGCGGCCCCGACTGATGTTGGAGTGACGCAAGAAGTCGTCCAGCTCTTCGACGTAAGAATTGGCAATTGCCGCGGCAAGCGCTGGAGTCTTGGCATCCACCCTGATCTTCACGATGCCGTCGTCTGAGACGCTCAGATTCGTCAACTTGCGAAGGGTCTTGATGGCACTCTCGATGCTGTTCTTCTTTATCCGATAGTGATAAATGATACTGCAACGTTCGACCACCTTCTGCATCACGCTGCGGCTGCCCATGATGCCAACCATCAGGTCTGATGGTGTTGATCCTCCCAGCATACTGCCTAAACGCAGCCGGCTCAGCCGGCTGGTGCCAAACCCACTGCTTCCCAGGATTGACGACATCCCAAGCATGTCGTCTTCGGGTGGAGGAAGGAGCTGGGCGACGGCGGTGAAGCGTTGCGGAAGAATGAAACTGATCACCACTGCCAGAACGGTCATGACCAACGTGTTATAGAAAATAAGTCTGCGCCACTTGATGACAACGCGCAGATACTGCAACAATCTATTCACGTTGCAAAGTGTAGGGAAATGACCACAGGTGTCAACTCCACGATACGGCTCAGGGCTGAATGCCGAGCGCCTGCAGCCTGCGCAGAACGTGGACGATGCGTTGCGCGGCCCTGCCGTCACCGAACGGATTCTTCGCCCGGGCCATGCGGTAGTAGGCCGCGGGTGAGTTCAGGAGTCGTTCGGTTTCGGCCACGATTCTGGCCGGGTCGGTACCGACCAGTATTGCCGTCCCGGCCTTTATTGCCTCAGGTCGTTCGGTCTTATCGCGCAGAACCAGTACCGGCTTACCCAGGGCCGGCGCTTCCTCCTGAATCCCGCCTGAGTCAGTGAGTATCAGGTATGACCGCTCCATCAGGCGGACGAACGGCAGGTATTCAAGCGGCTCAACCAAGTGCACACGGCCCAGATTACCCAGCAGTGACATGACCGGCCGGCGCACATTCGGATTCAGATGCACCGGGTACACAAGTTCAACATCCGGGTTGCGCCGGACAATGGCCGCAAGTGCTTGGCAGATGCGCTCGAAGCCGGGTCCGAAACTTTCCCGACGATGGGCGGTCACAAGAAGAATTCTGGATTCCGGGTCGTGAGTTATGGTACTCCGGAATCGTGCTCCTGTATGCCGACTACCCCGGTAAGTCTGAAAGCCAGTCGAACCCGAGACATGAGGTCCAGCAACCTCTGATGATGCTCTCGCAAGTCCATCATCCCGCCTCTTGAGTGCAAGGTGCAGGGCGTCAATGACTGTGTTGCCGGTTACGTGGATGGAACGCGCAGGTACTCCCTCTCCTAATAGGTTTTTTCGCGCCTGTTGTGTCGGTGCAAAGTGTATGTCAGAAAGGTTCGAGATAAGTCGGCGGTTCATTTCTTCAGGATATGGCGCATACTTGTCGGCCGTGCGCAATCCTGCCTCGATGTGACCAACCGGAACCCGATGGTAGAATGCGGCCAGTGCAGACGCGAAGGCAGACGTCGTATCACCCTGAACCAGCATCACATCAGGCTTCACCCTGACAATCAACCGCTCAATGCCGGTCAACGTTCTCCTCGTCACATCCCCGGGCGATTGACCGGCACGCATAATGTCCAAGTCAAAGTCCGGCTTGATGTCGAAGACCGAAAGAACCTGGTCAAGCATGCTCCGATGCTGGGCAGTGACCGCGACGAACACTCGGAATGACTCGGGATGGCGCTTGAGTTGCCTGATGACCGGGGCCAGCTTTATCGCCTCCGGTCTGGTTCCAAACGAAAGGAACACGCGCAACCGCCTGCTGCTTGCTGTTCGCCGCCCTCTGTTACAGGTTCGTAACTTGTGACCTACAGCCGGTAACTTCACTCTAGTGCGCCTCTCCCCACGTCTTGCCGGTACCAATGTCAACGACCAACGGCACATCCAGTTTCCAGGCTGCTTCCATTTCTTGCCTGACTGCCAGCTTCACCTCAGCCAGGCAGTTCTCATCAACTTCTACCAGCAACTCGTCATGCACCTGTACGATAATTCCGGCCTCAAGCCGCTCTTCCTTCAACCGCCGATTCACATTCAGCATCGCCTGCTTCATGATGTCTGCGGCTGAACCCTGGACCGGTGCATTGATAGCCGCACGTCTTGCCGCCTCGACAACGTTGCGGTTCTTGCTCGTCACACCCGGCAACGGCCGAATCCGTCCCGACAGTGAACGCACAAAACCCCGCTCATGCACCTCGGCCAGCACGCGCTCGCGCCAGGCGGCAACCCCGGCAAACCGAGTCATATAGTCATCGAGAAATCCGCGCGCCTGTTCGCGGGGTATGCCCATCCGCCAGGAAAGCCCGTAGTCTCCCATCCCGTATATCAGGCCGTAGTTGACAACCTTAGCCATCCGCCTCTGCTCCGGAGTGACAGCCTCGGCCGCAACACCGAACACTGCCGCAGCCGTATGAACATGGATATCTTCTTTCTGCTCAAATGCCCTTTTCAGCTCCTCATCATTGGCGATGTGGGCAAGGACCCGCAGTTCAATCTGGGAGTAGTCTGCCGACAGCAGTACCTTGCCCGGTCCGGCGACAAAAGCCTGCCTGATTCTGCGGCCTAGTTCAGTCCGAATCGGGATGTTCTGTAGGTTTGGATTGGAGGAGGACAGCCGGCCCGTGCCGGTACCGGTCTGATTAAACTCGCAGTGTATACGGTTGGTGCCCGGCCGGGCCATCTCTCGCAGCGGTCCGATATACGTATTGCGCAGCTTGGTCAATTCTCGAAAGTACAGAATGTCCTGGATGACCGGGTGTTGCGAGGCCAATTCCTCAAGCACGACTGAGTCGGTTGAGAACCCGGTCTTGGTCCGCCTGCCCCTGGGAAGCTTGAGCCGCTCAAACAAGACTCCGGCAAGCTGCTTGGGTGAGCCAACGTTGAACTCAACTCCGGCCTTGTTCCAGATACTCTTCTGAACCCGGTCTGCCTCCTGTCCGAGCTCCTGTTCCAGCCGGCCGAGATAATCCACGTCCAGGCCAACACCACGCTCCTCCATCTCAGCGAGTACCGGAATCAGCGGCATCTCTATTTCGCCGGCAACCCTTTCCAGCCCCAGCGCTGCCAGATCAGATTCAAGATGCTTGAACAGCTGCCAGACCAGCGCCGGTTCGTCCTGAAGACCTGCCGGAAGTATCGGTCGACCCAGAAGCTGGGCAGTGACGTCCTCCAAACCATAGCTGCGCCGGTTCGGGTCCACAAGCCAAGCCGCAACCCCGACGTCAAACAACGGTCCGGCCAGCGCAATCCCGGCCTGCCATGCCTGCTTGACCTTGCTCTTGATATCGAAGCCGACCTTGGTCAATTCCTGCCCAGTGAGGAACCGTCGTACCGCATCGTTTCTATCGGCTGGCACGAACGTGGTCTTTTCTCCGTCCAGCGTAAACCAGAGACCGAGACCAGTCCCAAGCGAAAAAACGGCGATACCACGTTCGGGCACATCCCCTCTGAGTTCAACTACTTCGCCTGCCTCCGACTTTGCCGGTCCCAGCTCTCTTAGCAGAGAATCGAACTCCATCTCCCGGAAAATGTCACTTAACGTCTCGATGTCAGGCTTTCCAGTCACTAGGTCCTCAGGTCTTGCCGCCACGTCAACATCGTCACGAACCTCGACAAGCTCCCGACTAAGCCTGGCTACCGACTCATGTCCGCGCAGTTTCGGCTCTCTCTCCAGCGCTGTGGCGAGCGAGCCGTACCGCGTCAGGATTTCTAAGGCCCGCTTCGGCCCGATACCGGGTACCCCAGGAATGTTGTCACTAGAATCGCCGGTGAGCGCTAGAAAGTCGCAGACAAGCTCAGGCCCGACTCCGAGCTTCTCCCGCACTTCCTCTGACCCGTATAACTTCTCCTGCCACGGGTCGTAAGCTGTTATCCGCCCCCCGACCAATTGAAGCAGGTCCTTGTCACTCGTCGCAATCACGACCTCGAACCCTTGGCTTGCGAACCGTCGCGCCAACGTGGCGAGTACATCGTCTGCCTCAACCCCGGTTTGTTCGAAACTTGCCAGACCCCATCCCTTCACCATCTTCTTCACTACCGGAATCTGTTCAGGTAACTCCTCGGGTGCAGGCGGCCGCTGAATCTTGTACTGTTCGAGCTTCTCATGCCGGAAAGTCTTGCCTGGTGCGTCAAACACAACCGCACAATACTCCGGCTTCAAGGTTTTCAGCAGTTTCCTTAGCGTGTTGGCAAAACCAAAAACGGCTGAGGTATTGCGGCCTTTGGAGTTGCGCAGTGGCTGACGGATGAAAGCAAAGAAGCTCCGGTAGATGAGCGAATGGCCGTCAATCAGAAGAAGACGCTTGCCCCCCGACGCCATGCGCCCTATGTCAGCCCGATCCAGGATACGACAATATGGACGGAGGAAAACCCGTTCACGTCAACCGCTGGAGCCTTAGCTCGCGCGCAAGTGCCTGAGCTCTGGCATATGCCTCAAACGACGACCCGGCGTCTTGCCACCAGCCAGTAAGCACGTCGTACTCCATCTGCTTCCGGCTGATATAGACGTTGTTCACGTCGGTAATCTCCAGCTCGTTGCGCTTCGATGGCCTGAGGGTTCGGATAATATCAAACACTCTTGTGTCATACATGTAGCAGCCCGTCACTGCCAAATCGCTGTCCGGTCGCCTCGGCTTCTCAACGACTCGCAACAATCTTCCCGCCTTGACCGTGGCAACGCCGAACCGCTCCGGGTCTGGGACGGACTTGAGCAACACTCTGGCTCCACTTTTCTGTCGTCGAAACCGGTTCACATACGGCGCAAGATTCTCTTCAAACAGGTTGTCCCCAAGGATTGCTACCAACCGGTCGCCCTCGGCAAAGTCCTCAGCCAACGCCAATGCTGCGGCAATACCCCCTGAACCCTCCTGGTAAGCGTAGTGAAGCCGCTTGAGTCCGAACTCCCGTCCGTTGGCCAGCAGTCGCAGAAAATCACCGGCACTTTCACCTCCGGTCACGACCATCACGTCCCGGATACCGGCCTGCACCAGCTTTTCAATCGGG
The DNA here is from genome assembly GCA_039801365.1 of candidate division WOR-3 bacterium. Lineage (NCBI taxonomy): Bacteria > Pseudomonadati > Caldifarciminota > Caldifarciminota bacterium. The sequence continues at coordinate 53,243 of JBDRUN010000003.1, read as the reverse complement.
TAATACACCATCGGTCGGTCATAGACCGGTAGCAGGTGCTTATTGGTTATGCGGGTCAAAGGAAGCAGACGGGTTCCCATCCCGCCGCATAAGACAACACCTTTCATGTGGTGAGTATAGAAGCAAGACTGTCGTGGTCAAGCCAGACCCGCTCGATCCAAAGCGAGGGGCTGCTCGCCCCTCGCCCTAATAATACGCCTTACAGCCCTAGGTCAGTCCGCGGTCTTTATCATGTACGGGAACAGCCAACCTTTGTAGTCATACGGCCCGGTTTCCGGCGGCTTCAAGAGTGTGCCCCGGGAAAGTAGTTCGAATATGGCGAACCGGAACCCAGGCACGAGCTCGGCATTCCAAGTTCCTGAGTACACGCCGTTACCCATGTTCTGGAAAGGCAACCTTATGAAGAAAATCAGCCAGAACGCATGGAGGTTGGCAAATCCATCCTCCACGTTGGTGTACATCGTTATCGTCACCTGCTCACCCGGTGTGAACGAAACAAGGCTGTCAAGTCGGAAGTAGTGCGCCAGCGGGTCAACAATCGTAACGTCCTGCAGCGAGGTGTGGATGTGCACGCTGTCAATTCGCACGGTGTTCGTCGTTTCCGATGTACCTTCCACGAGCGTGATTTTCTTGAGCTTCCAGCCCCGGTCTGTGTCGCTTACCTTGCCATCACGCATGAAGATGGCGTTGATCTGCACCTTTTCCTGCAGGTTCTTCACCCAGCGCACCGCGGTCGTATCGCTGGTCTTGACCCAGTGAATCAGTTCGCCGTAGTTGTGCTGGTGCCAGCCAACCCAGGCCGAATCGCCCGATACACCGACTTCGATGACTGGCGACGGGTCGTGACTCTGGGGCCCGCGCCACCACAGCCCTTCGGTCGTGTCGTCGAGTCCGAACACGTTCTCGCTCGAGTCGCCTGCAGTACTGCCCCTGAAGTGGGTGGAGTCCTTTTCCACCAAAGCACGCACTGCTGCTTTGTCGAGTTCCACCTTGGACTTGCAGCCGACCCCGGCTGCAAACACGACCAGCATGACCAGTACCAGTCCCAGCAGTCTCCTCATCTTTCCTCCCTATCGCTTTGTTGCCGTGCGTCCAGTGCCGAACCCGTACTTGTCTGACTCTGCCTGGCCACCGTCAAGCCGGTCACAGCTCCTGGCTGCACCGCCACATTGTACATGCGCGCGGCTGACTGTCTAGTTCGTCTTGACGATGCGTCTGACAACGGCGCCGGCCCTGTCTTCTACTCTTAAGAAGTAAGTCCCGGCCGTAACGCCGTCCATCCGCAGAATCAAGGTGCACCCTGCATCCACTTTCTCGAACTGACCGCAACATACCTGCCGGCCTGATACATCGCAGAGCGCCAGCTGCACTCGGCCTGCCATGCCTGACCTGAACTCGATGGTGAGCCTGTCCCTCATCGGGTTCGGCCTTACTAGTACACCTGTTTCCACACCCGGAATGCAGGAGTGTTCCTCGACCTTGGTCGGTTGCCCGATTGTGAACGGCCGGGGCGTAATGCCCTGTGCCGCCCCGCCTGGCCCATAGACTGTGTAACGGATATAGCAGTTCGCCGAAACCGCACCTGGCGGGACCAACCACTGATGCCTTCCTGCATTACGCAGACTGTCGGCAATCGGCTGCCACGGTCCAGAAGAACCTTGGATCGAAAGTTCGAGCTTCACTCTGGTGCTGGAGGCGTTCGGCGCCTCGCTCCACCAGTCTATGAACTGCACCGAGCCGCCGATAAACTTCTCCCCGCCACGGGGAAACACCGGGAATATGCGCAGACTTTCGGCTGGGCTTGACTCCCGAAATGCGTGCGCATAGTTGCGGTCATTGGGCCAGTTTCCTTCTTCGGTCACACAGCAGATGTCCGGCCGGCCGTTGTGGTCAAAGTCTGCGCCGGTACGCAAGGCACTGTAGTAGCCGGGCGTGGGTATCGAGATACTCGCCGCCTCGGTCCAGTTGCCAGCACCGTCGCCTTTCCACACCTTTACCAGACCGCCACCCAGGGCTACAAGGTCAGTGAATCCGTCAGCATCCATGTCGCACAGTTGAGTTCCCTCGAAGTCGCCAGTTCCAGGCAGACTGCCAGAGAATTCGACCCAGCGCGACCCGTTCCACCGGTACACCTCAACCCCGCCTGAGTCATTGGCAAATGCCACATCGCATCCGCCGTCATTATCCGCGTCGCCTGCTGACAGGCCCCATAGACCGCGGTTGTAAGATGGTAGACCGGTGCTTGCCGGCGAAAACCCACCCGCACCGTTGCCGAACCAGACACTGCCGTACTGATGTGCGGCAATCATATCTGTGTTGCCGTCCCGATTCACGTCCCGGAAGTAGAATTCCATGTTTGAGTTCCCGCCAAGAAACCCGAAAGACCGTCGCCACGCGCCGTTTTCCAGATTCAGATAAACGTGGATACCGTCGTCCGCACCGAACGAAATCGAACCCAGGTCCAAATCGCCGTCATTGTCAATGTCCGCGAAATCGGTCGAGAACATGCCCCAGTCCTGGCCTTCCATGGCAAGAGAATCATCCCACGCAACCCAGTGTCGGCCAGTACCATCTCCAAGTGCTACCTCAAGCACCTGATCGCCAAGGTCGCCATTGGCATAGTTGTGATGCATACCGTAACCTACGTCCCATCTGCCGTCCCAGTTCACATCCCCCACTGCGATACCGCCGTAGCCCAGGGTATCCGGCGACATGTAGTTGGTCCAGCCACCCGCGCCGTTGCCGAACCACACCATCACGCCATGCTCCTGGGTGTTTATCCAAGGACTGCCGTGGTCTCCGATTGACAAGATGTCAACATTGCCATCGTTGTCAATATCGGCCATCTCCAGCTCGGTCCGACCGCCGTCGAGCCTGGGATTTTCCCGCAGCCCGGTCGAACACTCAACGTACCCAAGCTCGGCCCTGGCTGGCAGCACCAACATGCCCAGAGCCAGCACAAACCACAAAGACACAACCGTGGCGTTCCTACTTCCCGGACTCATTCACCCTCCTTTTCCTTAGGTCCTCCCGTCCCTGCTATCCCCCGGTCTATTCGTACCGACGTCTGCTCCGGTTTGCTCTGTCAACTCGACCTCTACCCAGACCGGTGCGTGGTCAGAGGTAATTGACGACTGCCCGGCAACCAGCCCGGGGTCAAGCAGTCGGGTTTCGACCCCGGCCTGAACAACCTGCGCCAGCAGGTCCTGGCTAACAAGAATGTGGTCAATCAGTGCCTGCCCACCTGACCCGACGTAGGAATACGGTCGCCGGCCGTCGGTTTTCAACTCCACAGGAAAAAGCAGACACGAGTCCGCAGAACCGGCCTCGCAATCGTCAACCCTTCTGCCGCACACAAGGCTCACGGTCATCGAATCAACCGGGTCGTTGAAATCCCCAAGCACCGCAAAATGGTGGGCCGCTTTGCCAACCATCACCTCATCCAGAAGGCAGCGTAGCCCGCCAGCTTCAGCCATCCTTGTCTGTACGGCCAGTGTCTGCCCCAACACCTCTCGCCGCCGCGCCGATTCGCTGACCGGAATAGCTTCAACCTCGGGCCGACGAGATTTCAGGTGAACTCCGGCAGCAAACAGTGTCTGTCCGTTTCCAAGCCGTACCTTTACCCACGGCACTGGCCGTGAGAAAACAAGCTGAACCAATTCTCCAGGCCGGCCGGGTACGGTCGCCGGGAACTCACGCCACTGACCACACTCAAGCACCTCGAGCCTTGTCAGTATTCCGGTGTGAACCTCGCGCGCGCCGGGCCGCGCGTCGCCAAGCAACCGCCCAGAATAGGAACCGCATGCTTCGGCGAGATCGAAAAAGCTCGCCTGCTCGCGTAACTCGTTCACCACCACGAGGTCCGCGTCAAGTCCAGTGATTGCCCTAACAATGAAATCGAGCTTCCTGCGATACATCGTGGGCTCGGGCAGGTCCTGGCGCCCCAAATTCTGCACGTTGTAGGTTGCCAGCTTCGTTCGCAAACCTGCTCTCCTTCAATACTCGGACATCAAGATGTTCTCAGACGGGCCTGGATTCATACCACTGTCAAGATGCGCCTGGCCATACCGCTCGATGATGAACTTTGTCCCCTCTTTGCGGTACTCGACCAATTCGGCTACTCTCATACCCTTGCACAGCAGCTTCGCGACCCTGCCCAGCCCGTGTGGAACGTACAGATGGAAGCTTGCTCCAGGCCGGCTGAATCTCCCGCTCCTGTGCTTCCTCGTAATTCACCGTTGACTCGGTCTCGACCTTGGTTGCTAACATCAACTTGTCAGTTTCAAGCCAGTACACGACTATGTCGGGAAACAGCTCGTTGCCCGGTTCATCACGCGCGCCCCGCGACTTGTAGGGGTGATTGAAGTAAGTCAGCAGGTGCGGGTGCGCCAGACTCGGGTAATTGTGGTATTCCCGGTATGGCACCTCCACAACGTGGTCATGCTGAACCTGCTCGGCGACCTCACGACTCATTGCCGCCATTTTCCGTTTCGCCAGCAGCCCTTTCCGCCGGCGGCAATGGTTTACCACGAAACCATTGAATTGTCAACCGGTTGCAGTGCCGAGCGTGTCTCGACTCTATCTTCTCCATCTGCCTTGACCTTGCCGCCTGGCGTTGCTACACTGGCCAAGGCTATGAAACGTTACCTACCGGCATTACTACTCATTGTCGCCCTGCTGGTCCCGGTTGTATTGTGCAGGGCCGGCCCGCAAGAAGAAATATCTGAATCGCGTCAGACCGCAATCGTCCGTGCCGCACGCCGTGTCAGCCCCGCGGTCGTCTCCGTCGTCGTGACCCAGGTCCGGGTCGTCACTTACGACCCCTTTGGCGGATTCGGATTCGACGACTTCTTCCGCGACTTCTTCCCGCCGCGACAGTATCGGCAGGAAGTGAAGTCAATGGGCTCGGGCGTCATCGTTTCTGAATCGGGCGACATTATCACCAACGCCCATGTCGTACGCAACGCCTCGATAATCAAGGTAACCTTGCCCTCGAATCAGGAGTTCGATGCCGAACTCGAAGGCATTGACGATGCCCGGGACCTTGCCCTACTCCGAGTCAAAGCCCGGGGACTTCCCTTTGCCCCACTCGGCAATTCCGATAACCTGATGATCGGTGAATGGGCTATCGCTTTTGGCAACCCCTTCGGGTTCCTGCTTGAGGATGCCCAGCCCACGGTTACGGTCGGCGTAATTTCCGCCCTACACCGCGACGTCAAAACCGGCCAGGGCCGGGTGATGTCGGACATGATTCAGACCGATGCCGCCATCAACCCGGGTAATTCTGGCGGGCCACTAGTCAACGCCGACGCCGAGGTCATCGGCATCAACACCTTCATCTTCACTCACTCCGGTGGGTCTGAAGGCATCGGATTTGCCCGGCCAATAAACGACGTCAAGAAGTTCATCGCCGAGGTGCGCGGCACGGCCGCTGCCACCACTACTCTTTCGACCGGCCTTGGCTGCTCGGTCGCCGACATTGACTCAAAGCTCCGTGCCCGCTTCAACCTCGTCTATGATCGTGGGGTCGTCGTCACCGAGGTGGCCAACACCGGCATTGCTCGAACTATTGGCCTCGCTCCGGGCGATGTCATCCTCATGGCCCAGGGCAAGGTGGTGCGCAACGCTGCCAGCTTTGCCAGAACGTACCAACAACCGTTCGGAACCATTGACATCGTCATTGACCGGGGAGGCGAACAGGCCCGCTTGGTCTATCAACTGCGATGATCGAACGGTACACCCTACCTGAGATGGCCGCTCTGTGGTCCGAGACTGCAAAGTTCAACTCGTGGCTGCTCGTAGAAAAGGCGGTCGCCAAGGTGCAGGGCGAACTCGGTATCATCCCGGCCACCGCGGCCCGCGCAATTCAGCATGCATCATTCAACCTGAAGGAAATCGAGCGCTTCGAAAAAGAGACAAGTCACGATGTCATCGCCTTCACAAAGAGCGTTGCCCGCAGTGTCGGCCCGGCCGGCCGCTACGTCCACTACGGACTCACCTCCTACGACGTCGTGGATACCGCACTGTCACTGCGCTGCATTTCCGGCCTAGCAATAATCGAGGCCGCTCTTGGCGACCTGCGAGTCCAGACTGCCCGGCTTGCGCTTGCCCACAAACACACACCGATGATCGGCCGCACCCACGGAGTGCACGCCGAGCCGATAACCTTCGGTCTCAAGTGTCTTTCCTGGTATGAGGAGACTGACCGCAACCTGACCAGACTCCGCCTTGCCTCGGTCGAGATGAGCTACGGCAAGATTTCCGGCACGGTCGGAGCCTACACGCAGCTCTCCCCCGCATTCGAGGCCCGGGTGCTGAAAGAACTGGGACTAAAGCCAGAGCCTGTCTCAACCCAGGTCATTCCCCGTGACCGACACGCCTTCCTGCTCTGCATCTTGGCTCTTGTTGCCGCGGGCATGGAACGCATCGCCACGGAGATACGCAACCTTCAGCGCACCGAGATTGGCGAAGTGGGCGAGCCATTTGCCCGAAAACAGCGTGGTTCGTCTGCCATGCCGCACAAACAGAATCCAATCGTCTGCGAACGGGTGTGCGGTCTGGCCCGCGTGGTGCGCGGCTTGGCCGCAGCTGGGTACGAGAACATCCCGCTCTGGCACGAACGCGACTTAACCAACTCTGCTCCTGAGAGAATCACCATTCCCGGCGCTTTCTGCCTGGTTCACTACATCATACGCAAGCTCACCGGTGTGCTGACCGGACTAGTCGTACGCCCTGACCGGATGAAACAGAACCTTGAGGCATCAGGTGGTTCGTTCTTCTCTCAAGGATTGATGCTCGCCCTGGTGCGCGCCGGCACCAGCCGGGATACTGCCTACAAGTTGGTACAGGAACTGGCATTTGAGTCGCGCCAAACCGGCCGGCCGTTCACCGACTTGTGCCGGCAGAACCCAGTCATACTAAAGAAACTGGGAACTCGCGGCCTGGCCCGGATTCTTAACGTAAGGCAACTGCTCAAGCACGTGCCTGCGGTGTATCGCCGGGTCGGTCTTTCGCGTCGCTAGTGCGACCGGCAGCTTCTGGATGAACATTGTAAAGCCTGACTCGCACACCTGCCTGATTGACGGTTCCCGCCTGATCGTTGAGTCTCTGGCACGTTCCGGAGCCAATACTTTTCTTGGCTACCCAATTACTCCGTCCAATCTCATCTACGCCTATGCGTTTCAGCGCATCCCGATGGCGGTCCCGGCTCCGGACGAAATTACCGCACTGCAATGGATGGCCGGGCTCTCGGCCTCTGGCCGGGTTCCCTTCACCGCCACTTCCTATCCCGGATTCGCCCTGATGGCAGAGTCCATTGGTATGGCCCACATGATGGAACTGCCAATGGTCATCGTTTTGGCCCAGCGACTGGGCCCGTCCACCGGCAGCGCAACTGACAGCGGTCAAGGCGACCTGTTGCTCGTCCGCGGCCTGCTCTCCGGCGGCTATGCACTGCCAGTTCTGTGTCCGGCAGATTTTGCTGACTGCTGGGAACTGCCGGCCCTGGCGGTGCGCACTGCACTATCCCTTCGCACGCCCGTGGTGGTGCTCACCTCCAAAGAGATGGTGATGACCCAGCGTGACTTTGACCTTTCCAGCCTACCGGAAATCGAATCTGCCTTCCACAATCTGTACTCGGGACCCGGCCCTTACCAGACCTACGCGCCGGAAGCGAACCTCGTCCCGCCGTTCCTGCCAGTAGGCAACTCAACTCATCAGGTACGTCTCAACGCCTCGACGCACGATGCGAAAGGCGTTCCTGGTCCGGCCTCAGGCGAAGCCTTGGCCAATTCTGTCCGTCTGCAGGAAAAGGTCATCGCCAACCTGCCTGATTTCACCCGGTTCGACTTGGATGAACAAACCGGAGCACAGACCATAATCGTAGCCTGGGACGTTACCGCACTCGCGGCCCGCGAGGCAGTGTCGCTCCTACGCCGACAAGGCAGGCGCGTATCCCTGCTCATTCCCAAGACCCTCGTCCCCCTACCCCCGGTCTATCTAGACATAATCGGCCGTTACCCACGGGTCATAGTTGCCGAGGAGAACCTGACCGGACAACTGCGCGAACTGCTCTTCGGCTCCGCCGGTCGAGACGGACTAAAGGGAGTCAACGCCCTGGGTCGGTTGATAACACCTGAAGAGATTGCCGAGGCAGTTTGAGCGACGTGTTCCTTTCCGATTCTAACCTGCCCTTCTGCCCAGGATGCGGCCACGCACTGGTCGTGCGCAACACGGCCAAAGCCCTCAAGAAACTGGCCGTGAACCCGCTTGACGTGGTGCTAGTCACCGACATCGGCTGTCACGGCATCATCGACCGCAACTTCCACACTCACACGGTACACGGCATCCACGGCCGCTCGGTAGCTCTGGCCTCAGGGATTGCGGCCGGCCTGCCAGAAGGAAAAACGGTCATTGCCTTTCTCGGCGACGGCGGCGCGGTCATCGGACTTCAACACCTTATCGAGGCCGCTCACCGCAACTTCAACCTGACCGCAGTAGTCTTCAACAACATGCTCTATGGGATGACCGGAGGCCAGCCTTCCGGGCTCACGCCCTGCGGTTACCGCACCCCTACCCATCCGCAAGGCACGAAGGAACGCGGCGCCGACCTGTGCCGCCGTCTGCACGCGGCCGGCGCGGCCAGTGTGGAACGGGTAATCTGCCGGGGCGACTTCTCCGAAGCGATTGCCCGCGCCATTGCAACGCAGGGATTCTCGCTCGTGGAAGTAATGGAACAGTGTCCCAGCTACGGCTCCAAGCACAACCCGGGCCGGTCGGTCGAGGACCTAGTGCGCGAAGCCGGACTTTCTCTTGAACTTCTGCTCAACCCGGGTGTGACACCGTGCCGCTTTCCTGAAAGGACGAATACGGCTTCACTGCTCGACCTGAAACCAATCGCCCGCCGACACGAGTCCGGCCTGGACCGCCGCGTCTCGATAATGCTCGGCGGCTCAGCAGGCGAAGGCGTCCAATCCGCGGCCGAGCTGTTCGCCCGTGCCGCGGTCTCCTCAGGACTCAGCGCAACAAAGCGAGGCTGGTATCCGGTTACGGTAGGAACCGGCTATTCTGCGGCAGACATCGTTATCTCTCCAGACCCAATACTCTACACCGGCACGACCGTACCCGATCTAGCCGCAATCACCTCAAACGACGGCTTTCGACGCTGTGCACCGACACTGCGCTCAATGCGCACCGGCCTTGTTCTGCTTGATGAAGAACTGCCTGAGCCCGAAACCGAAGCGAAGGTTATACGGACTCCCCTTCGCCGCACCGCGGGCCGCCGCGGGGCCGCATTGTACGCTCTGGCCCTGCTCCTGCGCGAACAGAACCTGTTTCCTCTTTCCGCCCTGATCGAGGCGCACGCACAGAGCAAGCTTTCGGCCAGACTGGACCTAGAAAAGCTCCTTTCTCTCCCACCAACGGGCAAATCGTGAAACAGCCGCAACGCTCCGGCAGTACAACCTTTCAGCTTTTCGACTATTGGACTCGAAGCCTTACCCAGGAGGACCTATGATAGACTTCTCTTTCACCGAAGAACAGAAGTTCGTGCAGGACCTGGCCCGCAAGTGGGCTCAGACCGAAGTCCTGCCAGTGATACAAGAACGGGATCAGAAGGCAGAATTCGACCTTTCCTTCTTGCGAGGAATGGCCGGGCTCGGTCTTCTAGGCCTTTCTCTGCCCGAAAGATACGGCGGCATAGGCAACGACTACATCGCGCTGGGCCTAGCCTGTGAAGAACTAGAATTCGTGGACACTTCACTCCGCGTCATTCTCTCGGTGCACGTCGGTCTCAACAGCCTGACCCTGCTTTCCTGGGGCACCGAGGAGCAGAAACGGCGCTGGCTCATCCCTCAGGCTAAGGGCGAGAAACTGAGCACCTTTGGCCTCACCGAACCCGCGGCCGGCAGCGACGCCATGGGTATTCAGACCACTGCCCGTAAGGACGGCAGCGACTACATCATCTCTGGCGAGAAGATGTGGATCTCCCTAGCCGACATCGCCGACCACTTCCTCATCATCGCCTGGACCGACGCCGAGAAGAAGCGCAAGCGCGACCATACTGGCATGTCCGCATTCCTCCTGGAAAGAGGGATGAAAGGCCTGACCACGGCCACGATTCACGGCAAGCTGGGTGTACGGGCCGGCAACACCGGCTCGATTGCCCTGGACGATGTGCGCGTGCCCAAAGAGAACCTACTCGGACAAGAAGGCGAAGGATTCCGTATTGCGATGTTTGCCATAGACCAGGGCCGCTATACCGTAGCCGCAGGTTCCACCGGCTTGATTCGCGCCTGCCTTGAAGCCTCGGTCGAGTACGCCCAGACCCGCACCACATTTGGCCGGCCCATCGCCGAACACCAACTCATCAAGGAGATGATTGCCGAGATAGCCTCAGACTACGAAGCCGCCCGCCTGCTCTGGCTCAAGGCCGGCTGGCTCAAGAATGAAGGCCGCCGCTCAACCCGCGAGACCTCGCTGGCCAAGATGTACGCCTGCCAGTGTGCCGAGCGGGCTGCGTCCAACGCGGTCCAGATTCACGGCGCATACGGCTTCTCCAACGAATACAACGTCGAACGGTTCTACCGCAACGCCAAAGGCGCGCAGATTTACGAAGGCTCGCGCGAGATTCACAAACTCCTGCAGGCCGACTACGCTCTTGGCCTGCGCACGGACAAACCGACCCGAGTCAGTCTGCCCAGACCAGAGTAGAAAGGACAAGAAATGCCGGTCATTTACCTGAAATCCGGCGGCACAGTAAACTGCACCGCCTACACGCTCAAAGAAGGAATGATACGTGCGGTGGACGTCAAATTCAACGACGTGCCTGGCATACCGGAGGAAAAGTCGGCAATGACCAATGCCGATGTTTCTCCGGCCAATATCCTCTACATCCTGCCGGGCAAACTGTAGTCTGACCAGCCGCATCCATCCATTCGGCCCGCGCCAATGAGTGCCGCCCGGCCCCGTGTCCTTGTGCGTAAGGTCACCGACATTGCCGCTGCTGTCACCGAGGCCCTTGAGTTCCTCGACTACGACTTCGCGGGCAAGAAGGTATGGGTCAAACCGAATCTACTAAGCCCACACCCGCCCGAACATTCGGTCACGACCAACCCGGAACTCATCCGTCAGGTGGTACGCGGACTCAAGGCCCGCGGCGCCGGCAAAGTCTGGGTTGCGGATAACCCGGGTGGCGGACTACAACGCAATGTCGCCGACTACATCGCTCCTACCGGTGTCATCGAAGCAAGCGAAGGATGCTTTCACAGCCTGACCGAGACACCTGTTACCCTGCCATTGAAGTCCCGCTTCCTCAATCAAATCCACGCCTCACACCTGGTCACTGAAGCCGACGTCATCCTGAACCTGCCGGTGTTCAAGACTCACGCGCTCACCATACTCACCGGTGCAATCAAGAACCTGTTCGGCATCATCCCGGGCGGCCAGAAATCGCACCTGCACACCCTTGCCCGGTCTGGGGAAGAATTCGGCGAACTACTCGTGGACATCTACCAGGCCGTGCCGGTACCGGTCTTGAGCATCATGGACGCACTGCGTGGAATGGACGGCCAGAACGGCCCCTCCGGCGGCCGGGTGCGAAACATCGGCCGCATTATCACGGCCACGAACCCGGCTGCGCTCGATGTCGTGATGGCCGCGATGGCTGGTGCAGACCCGGTCCGAATTCCGACCGTCCGCATCGCTGCCGAACGCGGGCTTGGTCCGGCCGCACTCAGCCAGGTCGAGGTCATCGGCGACTTCGAACGGATTCCCGGTTTCCGCCTGCCCTCGACCCGGCTTGCTGGCAGTCTTACTGGCATCTCATCAGCAATCGCCTATCCCCTGCTACGGCGTCGACCAACTCTTGACCGTCAGCACTGCACCAAGTGCCGCCGCTGCGCGGACAACTGTCCTGCGCGCGCCATCGCGATGTCGCCGTTTCCAGACGTTGACCGCCGGAAATGCATCATGTGCTACTGCTGCGTCGAGTTGTGCCCGGAGCGTGCGATGCGTATCCCCGGCCTCGCCCGCGGTCTAGTCCAGAACCTCTTCGGCCGTTAGCACCCAGCCAGGCGTGCTGCTGTCCCTGTAAGACCACCTGTGAACCCCGTTCTCACCTCTGCACTGAACTAAAGAGTCAAATCTCAGGTCAGAACCAGACTGACATCGCGACTCAGGCCGGCTCTGATGCGGATTCTCAGCCCTTCCTTCAAGACCTAACTCACAACCTAGTTCGGCCCTGTTCTGACGTCGCCCTTGAGACGAGCAGTCAAAGCGCAACTCAGCCATCGCCTGAGCTAGACGCTCACGCGCCTAATCAGAATGTAACTAACCATCCTACTGAGGGTTAGGTTGAAGACCTGGTTCAGAATCCGACTCAGATGGGGAGTCACTCCCTAGGTCACAGGGTGACCCCGTAGCCGGGACCAGTTCCGGACAGTGCCTTAGTCGCTATGTCCCACAACATCTGAAACTTGCCCGCAATCGCACCCTGCTGGCTGAACGGGCAGGAGCATAGTCGCTGTCTCTGTCGCATCTCTATCCTTTTCGCAAATCGCCACTTCCTGTGGCTCAGGAACCCGGACGCCGTCTATTGTGTGACCTTGCACGCAGTCGGGTTGCCTACGAGCCATGTCCGCCAATAACCTGTTCCCTTGGACCACCTCGCGCCGCCAACCGACTCAGCCCGCCCTCGCCCTCTGTTCCGCCTCCATTCTCCGTCTCTCATTCCGCTTTCCCCCTTCCTCACCTCGGCTTTCTCTGCTAGTCGCTCAGCACTCAGCTTCCAGACCTATCCTCGGTCCGTCGACTCCCAAAGATAGACCTTACCCACTTCCAGAACCTTGTCCAGCATGACTCCCATGGCAAGACCCTGTCAGCATAAGGATAGGACAGGCTGATTCGGTGAAACGTTCTCGGCTTGTAGCCTGGCCCTGCACCTTCGGGTACGACATAGATGTCCACGTACTCTTCACCTTTCTGACGTCTGTAAGAGAAGGTCGCCGTCTGTTGCCCACTAAGCCTCCGCATCTGGACTGGCTGACCAGTTGCCTTGAAGTATGCTCTCGCGTTCTCGGTTAGATCAAAGCTCACCTCAACAGAAGCCGTTCCTGCGCCTGCGGCTGAGACGTAATCTTGCTGAACGGCGGTGTATCGGAGCGCTATCGGCTCATTCCTTCTCGGGTTTGTCACGATGGCAGTCACCTTGCGGACGTCCTCGTCGGTGTAGCCATCACTCTCTAGGACGAATGTGCGGTCCTCTATGTCCTCCCTCCCGAGTATCTCTCCCTTCTTGTTCGCTGAAACGGTGCGAACTCTGTAACCACCCTCCTTGAGCTCGCGTTCGATATCATTGGCAACGCCTTCGGAGACATCGGATATCGTGAAGCGGTGCTCGTTGACATACACCCTTCGCACACAGCTTGACGTCATCACTGTCAGCGCCGCCAATACGAGAATTGCTGCTGTCCATTTCATACTCACCTCCTGCATTTATGGATAGAAGGCCGTGATACACGGGCATACAGCCAGCCAACTCCAAAGAAATTCTAGCTTGTTAGGATTGGATTCTGTCTGTCTGTCTGTCTGTCTGTCTGTCTGTCTGTCGCAGCAAACGTGCCAGGGGCACGCAGCCAATTAGCCAATAGGCAGGAGCCAATAGCAGGACAGACAATGACCGGCGCGGAAAGCCAGTAGGCAGGAGCCGCTCCGGAAGGCAATAGCCAATAGCCATTGCCTAACAATGCCTGTTGCCCATTGCCTAATTCCTGTGCCACGCCCATTGCCTAATGCCCATTGGCTTCAATGGCTCGTATCAAGCTGTTGAGCATCTTGTTGATTTCGTGCGTCCTACCGAGCATAGCGTCCAACTCGGTCGGCCCGAAGTAATCGAGGTTACAAGACACTTCCAAGTGCGTCTCCAGTTCGTGTAGAGAGCCCCGGGCAATCCGCAGGAACTGGACATACTCCTTCGTCATATTCCGGCCCCACCCCTCAGCGATGTTGGCCGGAATCGAAGTGGCTGCCCGGCGAATCTGGCTCGTAAGTGAGTAGATTTCGTCCTTCGGGAATCTGCGCGATAGCCGATACGTCTCAGTAACGAGGTCAATCGCTTTCCTCCAGACCTCAAGGTCTCGGTATGACTGCACGCGATTGCCCATTGCCTATTGGCTATTGCCTAGCCTGAGCAGTCTCAGTTTCGTAACCCGCGGGTCAACTATTACCCGGTCGTGCTCGAAGTCGAGTTTCATGCGCCACTTCTGCATCGTAGCCGCGCCGATGATGACCGATTCCGTGATGCCGGGAACGACCATGAACTCGTCGCTGAGCGTGTGGCCGTTGAGCTTGAAGTCGAGCCGGACACACTCCTTCGCGGTAACCTTGCGCCCCTTCTCCGCGGTTCCGAAATGCTTGGGGGTGGGCAACCGCTCTGGACGCGCAACCTCACGGGCAAGACCGGGCTGAATGATTGAATAGCTTGCGCCGCTGTCAAACAGCGCCACCACATCCCTGCTGCCCTTCGACCCGACCAACCTTATTCTCTGTTCGATTATCGCCATAGCTACCCCAATCCGGAACAAACTTCGTCCTGCCGTGTGGAAGGCTGACAGCTCACGGCTGCAGACTCACCCAAACACCACATGCACGACTGTTATAGCGACTCCTGATGAGATGTCAAGAAGAAAAAGCGGACAAGCGGGCAGACCGAAGCCAGAAGCCAAAGGTCAAGAGTCAATAGCCAGAACGGTGAAAGAGAAGTGGACAAGCGGCCAGGCGAGCAGATGTCGGACCGGGGTTGAACTCAGAGGCGGTCGTGGACGCTCTGGCCCGGCGGCAGACAGGCCAGGGTTACTTCACTGCCGGTACGCCATTCCTGTGCTACGCCCGTCTTGGGGCCAGAGTCCGGCCCGAACTCGGTACGACCGCCGCGCCTCAGACGCTCGCGGCCTCGAACGCGACTTGGAGCCGGTCCGCAGCAAGCAGTGCAAAGTTCAGCTTCTCGAAACCGATGACTCGGCCGTGCTTGTCTTTCATCAGCACGACTTCATCACCTGTCTCCTCGCAGGAGTATTCGTCTTGCTTCTCACCGAACCAAACCGTAAGGGTGTTCCCGGCACGGTCGTAGAAGACTTTCACTTGACCCATATCTGTTCACCTTCCTTCACGGCATCGGTAGGGTAGGCCGTAATCAGAAAACCTTCGCTGCCCGGACGCTTGACCACCGCACAGGTCCAGCGTCCGGGCCGTTCCACCCGGTAGAACAACATCACCTGCTCATCCCGGCGGCTGCGACGTACTTCGTCTGGATTCTCGAGCGCGGCTCACACGTCGCCATTGTGCCCGTCCATCACAGGATGCTTGATACTGAGGATCAGATGCCAGCGTTCACGCGTCACCGAAACCGCGAATTCAAGTGGCGTGAGCACACTGAATGGCACATCAGAGGGCATCATAGCCTGTCTTTCTTCGGCCTCGCACAACCCGCAGAGGCCGGTATGCCCGTAGCAGTCTTCACAAACCGAGCATAGTAGCCGGTCAAGTGAAGTCAACGCCGCCCGGGTTGCTGGCCAACGGATGAGGGTCGCAGGCTGTAAGCGTCAGCGCGTCAGCGTTTCTTGAGCCGCTTGCGGCGGCCCCGCTTCCACTCTTCGTCGTCAATCTGCTGGCGCAGCCGGGTAATCCGGTCCCGGTACTCTGCGGCCTTCTCGAACTCCAGTCTCTGCGCCGCTTCTTTCATCTCCTTCTGCAATCTGTCCAGCGCCGCAATCCTGTCCTCCTCCTCCGCCATTGGCCATTGGCTATTGGCTATTGGCTCCTCCGGCTTCGCGTCCGCCACCGAGGTTGTCAGCCGCACCTGGTCCACTGACTTCTGTATCGAGCGCGGTTCGATACCGTGCCTAAGGTTGTACTCAATCTGCTTCTGCCGCCTGCGTTCTGTCTCCTTCAGCGCCATCCTGATTGACCGCGTGATGTTGTCCGCGTAAAGGATCACCTCTCCCCTCACGTTTCTCGCTGCCCGGCCCGCAGTCTGAATCAGCGAACGTTCATCCCGCAGGAATCCCTCTTTGTCCGCATCAAGGATCGCCACAAGCGACACTTCCGGCAGGTCCAGCCCCTCCCGCAGCAGGTTGATCCCCACGAGCACGTCGAACTCACCTAGCCTGAGCCCGCGCAGGATTTCCACCCGCTCGATGGCGTCAATCTCCGAGTGCATGTAGCGCACCTTCAGCCCCATCTCAGTCAGATACTCAGCCAGGTCCTCGGCCATCCGCTTGGTCAACGTGGTAACCAGGGTCCGCTCGTGGTTCTCTACCCGCTTGCGAATCTCTCCAATCAGGTGGTCAACTTGGCCCTTGGTCGGCCTGATTGTCATCTTCGGGTCAACAAGGCCGGTTGGCCGCACCACCAGCTCTGCAACACGACCCTGGCTGTGCTCAAACTCGTACGGTCCTGGGGTAGCTGAGGTGAAAATTGCCTGTCTTACCAGTGCCTGGAACTCGTCGAACCGCAAAGGTCGGTTATCCAGACACGAGGGTAGCCTGAACCCGTAGTCCACAAGCGTCTGCTTTCTCGCCCGGTCACCGTTGTACATTCCCTGAATCTGAGGGATTGTCGCGTGCGACTCGTCAATAATCATCAGGTAGTCGGCCGGGAAGTAGTCAAGCATGCAGTACGGTCGCTCGCCCGGTTTCTTGCCCAACAGATGCCGTGAGTAGTTCTCGATCCCAGGACAGTACCCGAACTCACGCATCATCTCGATGTCAAACCTGGTCCGGGTCGCCAGCCGCTGCGCCTCAAGTAGCTTGTTCTGCGACTCAAGCTCGCTCACCCGCTGTGCCAACTCCTGTTCGATTGAGGCAATTGCGCCTTCTATCTGGCGTTCAGTAGTGACGAACTGCTTGGCCGGATAGATTATCATCCGCTGCCTCTGCTCCACGTTGTCCCCGGACACGATGTCAAACACGGTCAGTCGGCTGATTTGACTGCCGTCGAACTCCACCCGCAGACCGTAGTCCCGGTGTGAAGGATGAATGTCCACAAAGTCGCCCCGTACTCGGAACGTCGAACGTTTCAACTCCATATCGTTCCGTGTGTATTGGAGTCTGACCAGCTCCTCAATCAGCCCGTCCCGGTCCAGGTCCTTGCCCTGCTCCAGCGGCAGCACCGACTCTCTGAACTCCCACGGCTCACCCAGGTTGTAGATGCAGGAAACCGAGGCCACCACCACCACATCCCTGCGCTCCAGCAGACTGGAGGTAGCCCGCAGCCTGAGTCGCTCGATTTCCTCGTTGATTGACGCATCCTTTTCGATGTACAGGTCGTGCTCCGGCACATACGCCTC
This sequence comes from candidate division WOR-3 bacterium, assembly GCA_039801365.1. Taxonomy (NCBI): domain Bacteria; kingdom Pseudomonadati; phylum Caldifarciminota; species Caldifarciminota bacterium. Next base: position 35,902 of record JBDRUN010000003.1, on the reverse strand, counting down.
AGGCTGGTAATAATCGTAGTAGGAAATGAAGTACTCGACCGCATTCTCCGGAAAGAACTGACGGAACTCGCCGAACAACTGCGCGGCCAGGGTTTTGTTGTGAGAAATGACGATTGTCGGCCGATTCAGTCGGGCAATGACATTCGCCATCGTGAAGGTCTTGCCCGAACCCGTCACACCGAGAAGCGTTGAATACTTGGCCCCGGACTGGATGAACTCGACCAGTCGTTCTATTGCTTCTGGTTGGTCCCCACTCGGCTCGAACGGAGCTACGAGTTTGAACTGGCTGTGGTCGGCCACGCAGGGTGATTCTAGGATGGGTCCATCCCGGGTCAAGCCTTTGACTCTTGATGGCACTAAGCTATCATCTTGGCCGATTTGCCGAGCTCAATCCCGCTGTATGACATCCGAAGCAACACCAGGTGTGTTGCGGATGAATACGCTCGCATCCTGAACCGAATCATTACCAGCGGCCGGTTTGTAGCCGGGCCGGAACTGGCCGCGTTTGAGCAGGAACTCGGCTGCTATCTGGGCGCAAGCCACGTGCTCGGGGTCAAGAGCGGCACCGACGCTTTGGTCCTGACTCTTGACGCACTCGGCATCGGCCCGGGCGATGAAGTCATCACTACACCGTTCACCTTCTTCGCCACAGTCGAGGCAATAATTCGTGTGGGTGCGACTCCGGTATTCGCTGACATCGAATCTGGTACGCTCTGTCTTGACCCCGCGGCTTGCGAGTCGACTATCACGCCAAGGACGAAGGCAGTCTTGCTGGTTCATCTGTTCGGCCATTGCGGAGAGGTTTCGGAATTCGTCGAGCTGTGCGCGAAGCACGGCCTTGCCCTGATTGAAGACGCCTCGCAGGCGATCGGCTCGATCTGGCAGGGCAGAAAACTCGGAAGCTTTGGTAACGCCGGCACGTTCAGTTTCTACCCCACCAAGAACCTTGCCGCACTTGGTGATGGCGGTGCGGTCGCAACCTCGGACCCGGCCCTAGCCCGCACCATTGGCCAACTGAGACGTCACGGCAGAGACGAACAGGGTCAACACATACGGACCGGCTACAACTCTCAGCTTGACGAAATCCAGGCTGCGGTGCTCCGCCTGGGACTGGCCCGGCTTGATGCCGAGAATACCCGGCGACGCGTGCTCGCCGCACGGTATGACGAAGCGCTCGCCGGCGTCGCGCGGCTTGTCCGGGGACACCGGGACTGCGTTTCCAACTACCACCAGTACGCCATCCTTGTTCCGGAGCGGGACAAGCTGCGCGACTACCTGTCGAAGCACGGAGTCGAAACCGGATGCTACTATGAGCGGCCGGTATATCTTGAGCCAGCACTTGAGCGCCACGCATTACCGGAAGCCAATTGCCAGGTACCAGAGACCGGAATCTCTGCAATCTGTAATCTGCAATCCGGCCTCTACCACCGCCAGCCTTGCCCGGTGGCCGAGCAGACGTCCCTTGAAATCATCAACCTACCGATTCGTCCGACTTTGACCGAAGCTGAGCAAGAACGTATAATTCTGCTCATCCAACGTTTCTACGGTACTTATGATTAGGCTGGAGACTTTTGTCCGGCCCGAGCTGGCCCTGACCTGCCCTGAGGGTTGCACGCAGGAGCAGCTCTTCCGGCTCGTGGCCGACCGGCTCTACGAGAATGGCATCATCACCGACCGCGAAGCCCTGGTCCGCGAACTCCTCGCCCGTGAGCAACTCGGCTCGACCGGCGTAGGCAACGGCATCGCCCTGCCACACGCCCTTGTGCCTTCGGCTAGTTCGGCAGCAGTAGCAACCGTCCGCCTTTCCACGCCTTTGGACTGGGCTGCAGCCGACCGTGAGCCGGTGCGCACGGCCTTCGTCATCGTTGGCCCGACCGATGAACGGAAACTCTACTTGGAGATTCTCGCTGAACTCGCCCGCTCGTTGAACCAATCCGAGATTCGTGCCGCAGCACTCCGTACCACCAACCCGGTGCGCGTAGCTGAAATCGTGTCCTCGCCTCCCCACCAGTCTTTCATCCGTCGCAACCGCAGGATGCTAGTATTTCTGCTCGTGGTCGCCGCAGCCTACGTCGCAGCTCGACTGACCTTGCCTCTGATTCGGCTTCCCAACGTCGGATTCTACGCCGCACCGGAATATCTGAAGTTCAACATGCAGCCCTGGCTCGCGCGGCAGGAACTCACCGTTGCGCTATTCGTCGCAATGGTTCTTGGCACGCTCCTATTCTGGCGATTCCGCGTGGCCATTGCCGCAGCCAGCCTCGGGGTCCTGTTGGTGGCGGGCGTAATGAACCTAGAGACCACTGTGGACTTCATGTCCATCCCAACCATCCTGTTCATAATGGCGATGATGGTCATCGTCCGCTGGCTAGAAAACATCGGCGTGTTCCGCTTCGTGGTTGTCAAAGCGGTCGAACAGGTCAAGGGCATTCCCTGGTTGCTCCTGCTCATCCTGATGGGGTTCTCGGTCCTGATGGGCGGGTTCGCCGACGAGGTATCGGCAATCCTTGTGACCTTCGGCCTGGCCCTGGAGGTGTCCCGCCGCACCAAGGCTCCACTCGTACCCTACCTGCTCAGTCTGGTATTCGCCACCAACGTCGGCAGCGCCCTCACCCTTGTCGGCAACCCCATCGGCGTGTACATCGCCTTTGCCGGCAACCTGACGTTCGAAGACTTCCTGCGCTGGGCCACTCCGGTTTCCGCCCTCGCCGCAGTTATCGTCGCCCTGCTCTGTCTTCTTCTGTTCCGCAAACACTTCTTCGGCCGACGCTACGAATTCGACGCCAGAGAATTGGAGCAGTCGATCGGCATTGTGGACCCTGCGAAACTACGCACTGGCATCATCACTTTTGCCGTCACAGTAGTGATGATCGCCCTGCACCGCCGCATCGAAGTACTACTCGGCCTTGGTGACGGTACCGCGCTAGTTGCGGTCGCGCTGATGGTCACCGGGTTCATCGTCTTCCACGAACAGGAACGCGGCAAGCTACTCATCGAGCGGGGCATTGACTGGTGGACCCTGCTCTTCTTCATGTTCCTGTTCGCCAATGCCGCCTGCCTTGAGTACACCGGGGTAACCACCAAACTCGGCTACCTGCTGCACACCCTGTCCGGTAACATCAGCGCGGCCCTTGGAGGACGGGTCGGCGTTGCCGGGTCGGCGTCGGTTCTGATGCTCTGGGCAAGCAGCCTCTTGTCCGGCTTTGTAGACAATCTGCCAATCGTGGCCGCGCTTGTGCCCATCGCCCGGGACATGGGTCCGGCCGGCATCAATATCCCTCACGCCTCGATTCTCTGGTGGGCGCTCTTGTTCGGCGGCTGTTTCGGCGGCAACCTGACTGTCATCGGCTCGACCGCCAACCTTGTTGCAGTTGGCGCCTTCGAGCGCACGACTGGACAACACGTCAAGTTCGGCGAATGGTTCCGTGTCGGCATTGTTGTCACCGCCGTATCGCTGGCAGTCGCCACTGCGGCACTCCTGATTCAGACTAAGATTGCCCCCTAAGGAGAAACATGTTTGAGAAGATACTCTACATTGCTAGCGAGAAGCAGGACGAAAAGGGCTTTGTGATGGACCTTGCCCGCAAGCACAACAGCACGGTATTGTTGAGTGCGGTGATGCTCCCGGGTCACAAGTCCACCCTGCCGACCGAGAGCCGTACCCGCCCGGACGTGCGGCGCGAGGAGCAGGAGCGTCGCTGCTGGCAAGACCTCTACAGCCTTGAGCAGGAATTCAAGTCTGTCGGTATCAAGTCATCGGTCGTTGTCCAGGAAGGCGACGTGGGGCAGCTGCGCTCCCTGGTGACCAGCACCCATTGCGACCTCGTTGTCCTTGCGTCCGGGAACCTAGCCGAGCGCAACTACCGCCTGCCCGAGGAGCTTCTCGCCAGCCTGCCCTGCCCGCTCATCATCACCCAGTCCGGTTAGGCCTAGTCCGCCGCGCCTTCTGCCGAACCTTCTCGGTGACCTGAGCCATCTCGGAAAGAATCCTGAGGTTCTCCTTCGCCTCTTCCTGGTCCACAATCTGCAGTGCAAACCCGGCGTGAACTATGACATAATCACCGACTCTCACATCCGGCGTCATCAGCACGGAAATCTCGCGCTCGATGCCGCCTACTTCACCGACCGCCATATCGCCGCGAAGCTCGGTAATTCTTACCGGTATGGCCAGGCACATATCAGAGACAGGGTTCCAGGATTCTAGGGTTCAAGGGTTCTAGTGTTCAGGAGCAGAACGCTTCTGCTCCAATGACCTGATGAGCGCCTTGAGCAACCGCTCGACATCACCAACGTCTTCCTTCAGTTTCCGCGACGGCTCCAATTTCAGGAACCCCAGGTCCGAAACAAGGAGAACTTGCGTCTCGAGCTCGCACAGAGAAGCGTACGCAACATGCAGAGACTGGAGATACTCACCCGTGGTTCTTCTGCCGTATCCCTCGGCAATGTTGGATGGAACCGACACGGCGGCCCGCCGAATCTGAGATACAAGCCCATACTTCTCCTCCTTTGGAAACTCGGCAGTAAGGCGATAAACCTCCAGACAAAGCCCGTACGCCCGCTGCCATGCAGTCAACTCCTTGTAGTTCCTCAGCATCCTCCGCCCGTCTCCGCGCCCGAAATCCTCACCCTCGAACCCTGGAACGCTGGAAGCCTTGAACCCTTTGCTCTCACGTCTTCAGCTTTTTCTTCTCCGCCGCGGGAAACAGCACGTTATTCAGTATCAGCCTGTACCCAGGCGAGTTCTTGTGCAAGGAAAGGTCGGTCACTGGGTCGCCGATGCGGTGGGCGTAGTCCTCAGGGTCGTGGCCACCGAGAAAAGTCCAAGTCCCCTTGCCGAAGTTACCGTGAATGTACTTCACCTCCTCGGTATTCTTGACCTCACCCATAATGAGCGTGCTCTTTTTCAGCCGCTCCCGGCGAAACCCGCAGTTCTGGCCGAGAAACTCCTTGACCAGCCCTACGTGGTTCTGAACCAGCATCGTCGGCACCGGGTCAAACTTGGCCGAGAAGTCAAACAGTGCGAAGTATGTATCCGGCCCGCGGGCAGTCGCCTCAAGATAGGTGTCAATGTCTGAGTGCTCATACACCATTGGGTCGGTAACTAGCTCAAAGTTCTCGAATGCCAGACAACCACTGTAGTCGAGCTTTGAGCGATACGCCGGATCAACGCCGTCGCCATCGAAAACCTGATTACAGATATCCGTATTCTGTGCCGCCCAGGCAATATCCGGCGTGTCTGTGGCCGAACACATTGCAAACAGCATCCCGCCATCCGCGACATACTGCCGCACCATCCCGACAATCGCAAGCTTCAGTTTGCTGACTTTGGAGAATCCGAGCTTACGCGCCATTTTCGTATTCAGCGCCACTTCGGCCTGGTACCAGTCTGCGTTATGGTACGAAGCATAGAACTTGCCGTACTGGCCGGTGAAATCCTCGTGATGCAGATGCAGCCAGTCGTACTGGGAAAGCTTACCGGCCAGCACCTCCTCATCCCAGACCTTGTCGTACGGAATGCCGGCATAGTCCAGGGCCAGCCGAACCGCATCGTCCCACGGGTCAGCGGTGGGTGGAACGTACACCGCCAGCCTCGTTGGCCGCTCCAGCATAACTGACTCCATGTTGTTCTGATCAATAGTCTGCCTGATCTGTACCAGGTCGGCCGCGGACACCGACTGATAGACCACCCCTTCAAGCCGACACTCTTTCATTGCCTGAGCCTCAACCGGCAAGAGGAACGAACCGCCCCGATAGTTCAGAAGCCACTCCGCTCTCTGCCCCCGCTGCAACAGCCGATACACGATGCCGTACGCCTTCAGATGGTCGGCCTGCGTCAGGTCCATCGGAATAAGCACCATCGCCGGCTGAGCGAAGATTGATGAAACAACCACCAAGAACGCCAGGACGCACAATCCTGAGTTCCGTGGTCTGGACTCTGCAATCTGCAATCTGTTATCTGGTATCTGGCATCGTCCGGTCTGCTCACTCGGCCCCTTGAACCCTCGAACCCTTGAACCCTTCATGCTGTAATTCTCGTTCCCGCTTCTCCCCGCAGTGCGGCCACTATATGTTCCGGGTCGGTGATAATAACCTGCCGCTCCGCTCCCAGCTCCTGCATTCTGCGTTCTGCTTCCTGCGTCCTGAATTCATCTAGCCCCAGAAAGGAAAGGGCCGCCTCAACCTTCGGCCCCATGCTACCATCTGGAAACTGACCGGCCAAGAGGTATTCCCGCATCTCTTTTGCTTTGACGCTACCGAGCGGCCGCTGGTTTGGCTTACCGTAATCCAGATACACCTGCTCCACCGCGGTGGAAATCACGAATATGTCAGCGCCGAGTTCCCGCGCGAGTAGGCTCGATGCCAAATCCTTATCAATCACCGCTGCTACTCCCCGCAACAGCCTACTATCCATCACCTGCCGCCAGCCTTCCGACTCCGGTTTTCCGCACTCTGCGTTCTGACTCCTGACTACTGAGCTCTGAGTTGTCCGCTCACTCACAACCGGAATCCCTCCTCCACCGCAGGCGATTACCACGAACCCTGACTCCAGCAACCGCCTAATCTCCGGCAGCTCTACAATCTCCACTGGCCGGGGCGACGGCACGAATCTCCGAAACCCGCGACCTGCGTCCTCACGCATTGTCCAGCCCAGTTCTCTCTGCAGAGCCGCGGCCTCAGCCTTGGTATAGAACGGCCCGACCGGCTTGGACGGATTCTGAAACGCCGGGTCATTCGGGTCAACCACCACCTGTGTCACAACTGTCACAACGCCATTCACTCTGGCTGGACTTTGAGCTTCTACTCCTGACCCTTGGCTCTTGGCTTTCTGGGTTTGATACAGTCCCCGCCGGCTCAGCTCGTTGCCGAGCGCCTGCTGAATCATGTACCCGATTTCCGCCTGGGTCTGAGCATTCGCGGCATCGAGTGGAGTCTCCGGCAGCCGGTTCCGTGACAAGTGCGACCGAATGAGAAGGAAGCCGACCTGTGGCCCGTTGCCGTGGGTAATGACGACCTCATGCCCGGCCTCGACCAAGTCGGCAACCTGGTGGCAGGTGTCACCAACTGCAGCAAGCTGGTCCGAAAAAGACTGCTTGTCCTTGGCCCGTATAAGGGAATTACCGCCGATGGCGAGGACTATCCTGCTATTCACAACCCTAAGGATACCCTAAGGCACGTTCGGTTCAAGGAAGCCCAGCGACCAGCCGGTGCTGCAGTTCCATCTCAACGCCAAGGCGACGGGGTATGTACTACCTGAGGACTATCCTCGCAGTACCTTCCTCTTGGCTGCCCTTCACCCGAAGGAAGTAGACACCGGGACTAACCTCCGCTGGAAGGCGAAGTCTCGTGCGGTAGTGGCCGGGACATACCGTCTGCTCTTCTGTCCAGACGGTTCTGCCTGAGGCGTCGCAGAGCGAGATTGTGGCGGTTGTCCGAGAAGAGACTGGAAACTCAAGCGTGAAGGCACGAGGCGCGGGATTGGGATGGACCACGAGCTGTGGCTCGGCACGAGTGACTGCCGGCACCGGTTCTTCTGTGCCGACAAACAGCCTGCGGGCGTAGTACAGGGTGTCGCCACTGAAAGGGAAGAAGGCGACATGGGGTCTACCGGTCCGGTCAACCGCAATAGAAACTGCCGGCGCAGCCTCTTCGACAACCAGTTCCTCTTCCCACCCTCCGGCCCAACGCCACTGATACTTCAGAGGAACCCTAACGCTGGAACAAACAATATAGGGTCTTCCCTGGTGAAGCGCGAAGTCGTACCACCAGTTTCCGACCGACACACTCGCCTGCTCGACCTGCCAAGCGCTGCGTCTTCCGGTCACGTACACACCTTGATAGGCATAGGCGCGGTATGTGATGTGGAAGATGTCGGTACCCGGTTCGTATTGAACCTTGGGCACCCAGAAGTCGTAGGGTCCCCAGCCCTTAGCCGAGTCAACCTCGAACCTATGCCAGTTCTGACCATCATACTCAAAGAACGAGAGCCATATGCTGTCGTGGTTACTATGTTTGGTCCAGGTTACCGCAATTCCTGGTTGGTCGGCTGCGTCAACAGCGAGCGAAGCGCCCCCCAGCCGCCTTAGCGAATCAGCTTGATATGCCGGGACCGTCAGGATGTTCCAGGTATCGCCGGCCTTATAGGCATACTTTACGCCCAGAGAATCTACAAACACCATATGCGGAGTTCTGTCCCGAGCCAGCGTCAGCGTCAATCCGCTCCCTTCAGCAACAGCTTCAGTATGCCAGTTGGTGCCGTCCCAGTGGGCGTAGCGTACCCCACTGTAGCCAATGTGAGGACGCCCAGCTGTGTCTAGGCACAAGTCCACCTCCGCAACGTAGGCACTGCTGTCAGGATACTCGAATCTCCAACCGGCCCCGTCCTGACTGGCGTATCCTAGACGCCTCCCAACGCCGAACGCCACGCACGGTCGGCCGGCGCTGTCCACAGCAATCGCACACGGAACGTAAGAACCCGGAGCACCTAGGATTGCGGCTGTTTCCCAATTCTGGCCTAGCCCAATAGCCGCAAGAACAATGACGCAACAGGCAGGAGGTCGCACGGACTCTCCTACTTTGCGACCGCTACCTTTCTGGTGACTTGGCTGCCGTTCTGCGTGAGAGCCAGGAAGTATACACCGGCCGAAAAGGGCCAAGCGTCTCTACTGATGACTTGCCTGTAGTAACCAGGATTCACATCCTCGTCTGTTATCACTGACCTGCTTCTTCCCTGGGTATCATAGAGCAGCAGCTTCACCCTACCCTTGACCGGCACGCCGTATTGCACCGTGAGATTACCGAGCGCGGGATTGGGATTCAGAGCGGTAAATCCGAGTTCCCGTGGCAATCCTGACTCCTCACTTTGCGGCCCTTCGCCCTTGGCCGGAATGACCTGGCAGGTTCTCTGACGAGGAAGATACTGCTGAAAGGACCCGGTTCCGGCTCGGCGGTAGGAGCAGGTGACGAGTAGCGTGCCGGGACTTCCGGCACAGACCGTGAAGTTGGCGATGCCGCTGGAGTTCGTCAGGCGTAGTTGGTAGACGTCGTTCGGCTTGTAAAGGCACACCCTCACCCGGGAAATTCCAGCTCCACCCGCGGTGGAGCACTTGACCTGAAACTGAACTGGTACACCCTGAGGTATTGAGGACGGAGCCCGCACGTACATTGACGCAGGGGACATTATCCAGGGCTCGTTCTCGGGTGAACCGAAGAGACTGTGGGCATGTCGTAGGTAGTAGTCGGGGTAGTCAACTTTGGACAGCCCCTCTGCCACCCCGAGAGAAGCGTTGCCCGAGCTGAAGAATAACTGCCAGAAGCAATGCTGTAGTTCTCGCGACGCCGTTGGCCAGCCCCAGCGAGTATTCCCCAAGTGGGCCACGCCGAGTGTTGTTGGATAGAAATCGGTGTAAGCATCAGCTAATAGGGTGTCAGACGGATAGTACTCGTGCCCTGGAGGATGCGGAATGAATGGGTCAAAGGCTGCGGTATAGCAGCCGATGTCATAGACGATGTAGTGGCGACCGGGGAGGTCACAGCGCCGCAACCAGGCGTTTTGCTCGTTCTCACCGTCGGGGCTGCTGTCTGCCCAGACTTTCCACCATCCCCCCGTAGATTTTGAGGCGAAGTTCCTCGGGTCGCCATGGCAGTTTACGTTGTATATGCCCGCCGCAGAGCTGGGTGATGCAGCCCTGCCGAAGGCGTTCCGCGCAGTTGGCGCAGTCACGCTATTGTAGTAGCTGTGTGTGTAGTAGAGAGGGAACTGCTCGAAAGTCTGGGAGTATGGAGTGAGTCCAGCTTCGCCGTCATAAATCCAGGTCGCCCGGTTGAACTGGCTCAAGTCATTGCTCCCATTCATCTCGTAGTAGAGCAGCTTGTTCACCCAGTTCTGAACCTTCTCAGACTGCCGCACAGTCAGGCGACCGACGTAAAGCTCGGGGTAGACGTCAACGCCGTCGTGAGGCTCACCCCAGCGCTGGTCTCCATCAACATCCCAGTTCCCGTTCATGTCTGAGAAGTAGAGATCGGAGGGTATGATATTCCCCGACGCATTGGGGCGAGCGGTGTCGTCGTTGATCCTCCACCCGTACCGAAACGGCACAACTCCGGCATCTCCGCCAAGAAGAACCCAGATGGCGCCGCACTGTTGGTATCCGTACTTCAGGTAGTTGCGCAGTTTCTCGGCACTATCGACGCCCGAGAAGTAGGGCAGGAACTGGCTCATTCGGACAACGCTGGCCGGGACGCCTTTGTTGGTCAGCCAGTCGGCAAAGGGCTGGAAGGAGCTGGCCAAGAGGTCATTGGTGATAATGGTGTACTGGGTTGGAGATGGGTATGGTGCCCGGGCATTGGCTCCCGGTGCCTGCTCTGAAATGAGCATGGGCGACTGGTAGTAGGCGGGAATGTCCTCGTCATTCTCGATGACCGCCCGCAGCGCCAGGTCATGGGTTTCCTGCGCATGAATGTCCCTGACCATAGCTCGCGTCGGCGGAGCCGCCTCGCTGAGAAAGAAATCGAACTCAATCCAAGAAAGGGCAAACACTTCCCGGTTGACAGGGATGTACCTCACCGGTCGAACCGCCACCGTAACCACGCTGGCTCCGTCAAAGAACCCGCGGTTCACAATCTCAACCGGAGCAGCCGGATAGGGCGACTTCGAGTTGTATATTGCAGAGTCCGGCGGCACCCACGGCGGCGTACTGTCAAGCGGCACTGACGGCTGTGCCGGACAGATGTAGTACTTGCCGACGAACTTGTATTCGCTGGTCTTGATGTCCACTGATTCAGCCTTGGTCCCGGGCGGCAGGATGTAAGTTAGGAAGCGAACGGGCAGCACAGGATGTCCGGGAGGCCCCTCTGATGTGAAACCTTCAGCGACTACGCGATAGAACTCGCCAAAGGGTTCAAAGGAGAACTGCCCCGGCGCAAGGCTGAGCTGATGCGCCACCAGCAGGCCGGCCAGGCTCACAAGCGTTCCGACGACCTTGGTGACGGTCATTGCATCCTCCGTTTTTCGCGGCCAGGCCCCATTGTCTGGTCGTGCGATTCAATATAGCCCTTCCTGGTTCCCTGTCAATGGCAGTCGTTCCGGAATCGGTTGTTCGGGAATCGTAGTCCTAGTCCAAGTTCATCGGTCCGAGCTCATTCCACTTGCCAAGCTCGTCAGAACCGACTACACTGTCAGTAGAAGAAAGGGTTCAGAGGTTGCGGTGTTCTTCACTAGACCACCAACCTCGCCGGTCGCTGCTCTTTGACAACGGTCCGGCTGTCCCCGTGTCCGTCACTGAACCACTTGACTACTGGGATGCTTGACCACTGTTCTTCGGAGGCGGGTCGGACGGTCGCTGCAGGACCGGGTCTTGGAAGTCCGGTTCGGTGTTCCTCACTGGAACCCTTGAACCCTGGACCCCTTGAACTCTCTCCTGTAGAGGAAAGTCCGGGCACCAAAGGGCAAGGCACTTGCTAACGGCAAGGCTGCGGGTCAGAAACGGCCCGTGGACGGAAAGTGCCACAGAAACCAGACCGCTCTGCGGTCTGCCCTGAGCGTAAGCGAAGGGTCTCGCAGAGTAAGGGTGAAAAAGTGCGGTAAGAGCGCACTATTCCGGGTGGCGACATCTGGAATGGGCAAACCCTGCCTGGTGCAAGACCAAATCGGGACAAGGACTGGCCCGGTCCGCTCGAGTCCCGGGTAGGTCGCTTGAGGCCTGCGGGCAACCGCAGGCACAGATAAATGACCGTCGCCCGGCTTCTGCCGGGCTCCGAAATCAGGAATGAGGTATTCCTTATTCCTTTCGGAGGATTCGGACGAAGTCCGGGTACAGAACCCGGCTTATAGACCCGCCTCCACTTCTCAGCCCCCCTCCGGTGCGGCAGCGGCACCAGGACCCGAACCGGCCTCGGCTGAAACAACCATCACCGCAGCAGCACAGGCTGGGGCAACCGCTTATGGAACAGCCTCGGTGCCGGCATCAGCACTGGCTTAGGTGAGTGTTTCAAGACAAGCTCCGGCAGCCGCCTTGGAACAGGCGTCCGAACTCGCTCAAAAACTTCCATCGGCACAAGCTTCGGTTCAGGCTCCAGGGCAAGCTCATGACCAGACATCGGCAATGGCATCAGCCCTAGCCGCCTACCCGGTGACCCCTACCCTTGAATTATCGGCCCGCGATTTCGCTGTAACCGGAAGATAGTCAGCGCTTTATCTACACTTGCCATGATTCGTTCAACTGCCATTCCTTGCAACGCCCGCCATACGCTGCCCTTCTCCCGCAACTCAGCATTCAGAACTCAGCATTCTCCTCCTGCCCTTGACACACTTTCGACTACGAAAATAGTGTTGTGTCCCCATTTGTCCCCATCGGCAAGAGCGGCATGCTGCGCTGCGGCAAGTGGGGTTTCATTGAAAAGACCGGCCGGCATATTGCCGAGCCGCATTTCGACGAAGCGTGGGATTTCTCCGACGGCCTCGCCGAGGTCAATATCGGGTGCCGACCGGACAAGTACAACCGGACCTGCGGAGGCAAGACTGGCTACATTGACCGGACCGGCAAGTACGTCTGGAAGCCGACAAGCTGAGCAGACCACTGGCGGCCTGCGGCTCACCGCTTCAGACTCGCTCTCCCTTAAACGAGAGGGGGATTGATGTGATAGTGATCCTGTATCCTTGTGTTCAGTCTGTGGCCCGCACCGGCAGCAGCCTGACTCCGCGTTCGGTCCTGCCGTACACCCGAATGTTGTACGTGTACCCGGTATCGGGTTCGAACCCGAACAGCACCTTGCGTGACGTCCGAACCGGCTTCCGGCCCGCGAACCGCACCGCAACAACAGCCTCAATCACCGATACCGGGTCGTTCTCGAACGCCTCACCTGGCGTCAGCCCGTGCACGACCCAACCCCCAACCTCCACGTGCGAGTGAAACAGACCCAAGGCCCGGAGACCCAGCGCCCGTGCCAATTTCCGGCGCCGGCGAATCAGCGATGCAGCCGCGCAGACAGCGCTCGTCCGAGTACGTATGCCGCCCCGATACAGGACCGCCCGCTTCACGACGACGGTCCGCCTATTCCCCACGTGCCCGAACAGAAACCCGAGCCGTTCCGCCTTGTAGCGTGTCTCATACCCGAGCCTCGCCCACCGGCAGATGTCCTGCAAAACGCCCATCTCAAACACTACCCGATACCTCGGCAACACCGGCCAGCGACTTGTGCAGGTCAAGCTTCTGGTCACGCCTACAGAAATTCCTTTACCGCATTTCCGTAGTTTCCCCGCAGTATTCAGACCCGACGCGCTAGGATATCAAAGCACAGGCCAATGTCTGTTGCATCCAGGACAAACCTGCCAAGTGGTGCAGCCGGCCACTCGCAGGACCGGCCCCATGGCTGACTTTGACTTGACAGGCGGCTAGCGTACGCAATAATCCTTTAAACTTCCCTTACCGGGATACGCTACCGGACCTCTTCTAATCTTACGCTGCCGTATCCTTTGCGACACGCACTGACGTGCCAAGCGAATTCGACATCTGTGCTATCCAGAGACCTAACTACGAAGTAGTCTGTCCCGCGTTCGGCCACGTAGAGGCTGGTAGGACCGTACGGAGTAAGGTGAACCAGTAGTTCACCCTCAATGGTCTCCAGAAAAATCGGGTCAATATTCACGCGAGCGCTGCCACCGTTCAAGCGGGCAGTTCCTTCGTCAGTGAACTTGACCGTTGCGGCCTCAACACAGTAGAGCTTTCGATTGCCATGCGTCGGCGTGGTAACCATCGCGCTCTTGGTGCCGGAGGCTATGAAATTGCCAATGACATGCAGAGGAGCTGAGGGTGATGTTGTTCCGATACCGACCTTGCCGTCATAGGTGATGCGCATTCGCTCGGCGCCAGGATAACCGATGAGAGAGTTGCCGGTGAAGAACTGGATATTGCCAAACGCGTTCGGGTTGGACTCCTTGGCGACGATCCCCAGTCCTCCTAATACTTGGCCCATGCCGTAGCTGACCGGATAGCCTCCCTGTGAACCCGCGTGTGTGGCAAACGCCGGATAGTCGGCATAATGCCCTGTGAAGTTACGGTCCAGTTCTGACCCGTGCACGTACAATACTGGCTTCGGACCGTTATTATACACCTCAAGAGCAACGGGGCTACCCGGTCCGGGCACACAGCCGATTCCTATGGCATTGCCGTTCTGGGAGATAAGGGAGTTATCGAGCGTACCGGCTGCTGCCCACTTGGGGATGTAGCCGGAACTGCCGGAGCCAGCGACGAACTCTGAGGCGTGTTTGCCGTCGAGTAGGTCAGCGTCGAGGCCGTTGCCAGAACCGGTGTACAACCGGCTGTTCGGAACTCTAGCGCCTGCATCAAGGCCGCAGTAGCCATTCGCAGCATTCTTGTTTGCCTGTAACTCGAAGCCCTGGCCAGTTACCCAGGTCTTGGTCGCATAATCAGCGGCCGCTGTCCCGCCGAGTTTGGCTGCGTCGTCCGATTTGTAGGTGTAAGGTACGCTCACAAGCTGGACCCGCGGTTCGATGACAGTTGTTCCAACCGTAACCTGCAGCCAGCAGTTCGGCCCTTCCGGCAGTTCCGTCGCTGGATCAATCGCATCGACACTTCCCAGTTTCACGCTGAAGAGCCCGTCGGTTACGGCAACGTCCGGCTGGGTTTCTTCCCAGAACTTCGTGCCACCGGTCGCGTGGTCGTATATCTCGAACTTCATGCCGTAGGTGCCGGACAGCGGCTTACCGCTGCCGTCCGTGAGCTTGCCTTGGTAGTTGATAAGCTGGGGGATGCTTATTGCATCCCTACCCTCTCGGGGCACTTGGTTGCCTGCCGCCAAACCCGCTGAAACGGCTACGACCATCAGGATCAGCAGGCCTAACCAGATTTTCATCTGACCTCCTTAGTTAGTGGTTTGTTTCGCTTTCGCTGCCGGCGAACCGCGCTCCTAGGCCCAACAGCGTGTCTCGTTATTCGGGCAGACACATACAGACCACGTCTTTGCACGTCTGAAGCGCTAAGCCAGCATACTGCGGGTTGCCCGCAAACACCAGACCAACTCATGTGCAAACAGCCAGCTCTGCGTCCAGTCCTGCCTCAATCTGCCCGGGAACAGGGGCAAACCTGCGTAAGAATACTATCCCCCAACACACCCTTGGCGCCGCAGGTCCGAGACTGTCATATCGGTTACACTAACCTACTTCCGTTTTCTGCCAAGACCGCCTCGTCTCGTATTCCCGGGGACGTTGTTCATGCCTGCCATTTTCTTCCCGGTCACGGGGTCTTTCAGGTTACCTTTCCACCGCATCCAGAATAGGCCGAAACCGGACTTCAGTCAAGGCACGACAAACAAGAGTGGCCAAGTGGCCCAGCGGCCAGACTGCCACCCTGTCCTTGACCCTGTCCTCGACCAAACTAAGATAGTGCCAACTGATGGCGCAACGCCGACCGCCGACCGCTGACCGCCGACCATTGACCACAACGATACTACCCGCGCTGGCGGTTGTGTTGACGTTCGCCATCCGGCTGTGGTTCATTCTGGAGATGCGTGGCCATCCATTTTCGGTCATCTCAGCCCAGGTGATTGACTCCTGGTACTACCACACCTGGGCCCTGGACATCGTGCACAAGAGCTTATGGGGCAACGAAGTCTTCTTCCTGCGGCCGCTATATCCCTACATGCTCGCCGGGCTGTATGCCATATTCGGCCCAAAGGTGTTCCCGGTGCAGTTGTTCCAGTGCTTCCTCGCTGCAGTCTCCTGCTTCCTGCTCTACGACTCGACCCGGCGTATCTTTGGCCGCACCAGTGCCCTGTTCGCTGCGTTCGGGTTCGCCCTGACCGGCATTATCGTGTTCTACACCGGCGCTCTGCTCTATGTCGAGGTCACGGTGTTCTTCTCACTCCTGACCCTGTGGCTTGTGCTGTGGAGTGTAACCTCACCCTCACCCCTTGCCTCTCCCTTCAAGAAAGAAGGGAAGGAAGGAAAAGGACAGAAACCACCTTCACCCTCTCCCTCCCCCTTGAAGGGGGAGGGAATGAAAGGGAGGGGGTCATGGCGCTGGGCTATTGCCGGGATATCGTTTGGCCTTCTGGTCATCTGCCGGCCGGAGATGCTAATCCTGCTTCCGGCGTTCGTCATCGTCCTGTGGCGCACACTGGGCGCAGGCCGCAGGGTGCAGACCGCACAACGCACCGCACCGCAGCTCGAAGTACGCTCGAACGCAAGCCCACCTTCACCCTCTTCCTCCCCCTTCAAGGGGGAGGGAACGAAAGGAAGGGGGGCTCCGACACGACTGCGAGCTATCATCACCATGACCGCCTGCGCGCTGGCCACAATCGCCGTGGTGCCGATTCGGAATCTCATCGTTGCCCGCGAACCGGTGCTGTTCACCGCGCATTCGGGCATCAACTTCTACTACGGCTGGAATCCATGGACCGACGGCACCTGGCAGCAGACCGAGCTGGAGCGTACTGCCGGCTTCTCGCATCAGCAGCTCAAGCGCATCAGCCGGATGATAGACGGCAGGGAGCTTTCCTGGTCTCAAGCCTCCGCATACTGGACAAGGAAAGGTCTGGAATTCGTCGTCCGTACCCCGGGTCGGAGCCTGTGGCTGCTTTCCCGCAAGTTTCTCCTGTTCTGGTCCAATTACGAAGTTCCTAGCAACTACTACCCGGAAACTGCCTGGCCCTACTCGGTTGCGCTCAAAGTTGCGTTTCTGAATTTCGGCCTGATTGCAGCCTTGGGCTTGGTCGGTGTCTTCCTAGCACTAAGCAGGAACGGTTCCAGAGTTCAGGGGTTCCAGGGTTCAAGTGCCGGACCTCATCCTTCTGTCCCTCTGGCCCTCTATCCCCTATTCTTCATTCTCGCCTTCCTCGTATCTTCTCTCGTTTTCTACGTTCTTTCCCGCCTGCGCGCGCCGGTGATTCCGTTCTTCCTGATGTTCGCCGGGTATGCCGTGGCCGAGACGGTTTCAGCCATAAGGCAAGGGAAATGGATGAGGTCGGCTGTTATCTCTGCCGCCGCCATCATCTTGTACGCCGGGTCCGGTCTCATCCCGGTTGACCGCCGAACGTACACTGCTCAAGCCTGGACCCAGGCCGGAAATACTTACATGACGATGGGAAGCAGCCGAGCATTCGACGCATTCCGCCGGGCCATTGACGCGAATCCGGCCAACCCGGTGGCCCGGTACGGACTGTTTGTCGCCTATGCCGGACTGGGCCGAACCAAGGAGGCAGAAGCCGAGTACCGGGAGTTGGCCAAGGTAGTCGGCACCGACCCGCGCAACCGCGTGCTGGCCGAGCTGGCCGGCGGCCGCCTCGCTATCGCTCGCCGCGATTTTGCACTTGCCATCCGGCACTACAAGGCTGCGGTCGAGCTCGACCCGCTGAACGCCGAAAACTATTACCTGCTCGGCCTGGTGTACGTCTCGATGGATAGCCTTGAACCGGCTCGAGCCGCATTGTCCCAGGCTATTCGTATTGACCCGAATCACGACGCGGCCCGGTCCTCGCTCGAAAAGGTCGAAGCCCACCTGGCACCAAGACAACAGTTATAGGGCTCCAGGATTGAATGGTTCCAGTGGGGAATCGGACCAACCGAGTCCGATGGCCTTCACTTGGCCCTCAAACCCCTTCTCTGCTTGACTTCCGCGTTCTGATGGCTAGAACTTAGCATGTCTGAACTGACTCCTTCGTTACACTGGCATCTGCCTGAGCCGCCTGCGGCGGATACAGCTCTCCTCGCGCGAGAACTGAACCTGCCTGAACTCGCAATCCGGCTGATGCTCCGCCGCGGCCTTGCCAGTGCCGACGCAATCCGCGGTTTTCTCACACCCTCTCCAGCCCTGCTGCACCAGCCCGCAACTCTCCCCGACATCAAGGTCGCGACCGAGCGGATTATTGCGGCACTCGAACGCCGGGAGCGCATCTGCGTGTACGGCGACTATGATGCAGACGGCGTCACCGGTACCTGCCTGCTTGTGTCCGCGCTGCGCCGGCTCGGAGCGGATGTGGTCTATTACCTGCCGCACCGCGAGTCCGAAGGATACGGTCTCTCGCTTGCCGGCGTCGAGTTCTGTCGCGAAACAGGCGCGAAGCTGCTCATCACCAACGACTGCGGTTCAACCGACCGTGAAGCAGTGACCGCTGCGGCCGCGGCCAGTATTGACGTAATCATCACTGACCACCACGAAGTGCCGGTCGAACCGCCGCGAGCACTTGCCCTGGTCAACCCTAAACGACCCGGCTCTGCCTACCCATTTACCGAGCTGGCCGGCGTCGGCGTCGCTTTCAAACTTGTCTGGAGCCTCCTTTCTGCACTCGGCCGGCCCCGACAGGAACTTACCTGCCTCCTCGACCTAGTCGGCATCGGCACTATCGCCGATATGGTTCCGCTGGTTGGTGAGAACCGCATCCTGGCAAGACTTGGACTTGCTGCAATTCGCTCAACCGACCGACCCGGGCTGCGCGCCCTGATGCGCCGTGCTGGAATCCCGGACCGACCGCTCACAAGTTACGATGTCGGTTTCATCATCGGCCCGCGTCTGAACGCTGCAGGCCGTATCAGCCACGCCAGCACCGCGCTTGAACTTCTGCTCGCCGACGACCAGACCCAGGCCGACCGCCTTGCCGCCGAGCTTGACGCCCACAACCGAGACCGTCAGACTCGAGGCGAAGAGACAACGAAACAGGCAATGGCCCGCGTCGAAGCCGAGGGACTCGACAAGCGCCGTGTCGTGGTCGTGGCCCAGGAGGACTGGCACCGGGGTGTAATTGGCATCGTCGCAACCCGGCTGGTCGAACGCTACTACCGGCCCTGCATCGTCATTTCGCTTGAGGGCGAAACGGGAAAGGGTTCGGGCCGCTCGGTCAACGGTTTCAATCTTTATGAATCGCTCAAAGCAGCCGCTGAGTACCTGTCCAGTTTCGGTGGACACAAGTATGCCGCCGGGCTCGTAATTGACCGCAACCGAATACCGCAGTTCACCGATGCTATCAATCGCTATGCCGACAGCCTGCCCGAGGAGCTGTACAAGCCCAGCATTGACGTTGATGCAGTGTGTCAGCTTGACGAGATCAACGACGACCTTGTCCGGTTCCTCGACCAACTCGAACCATACGGACCTGAGAACCGGCGTCCGGTCTTCGCTACTCTCGGACTCGAGGTTGTAGGATTCCCACGGCGGTTCGGCCGCAACCAGGAACACCTGAAACTAGCCCTGCGCTCGGGCGAGACCGTGCGTGACGCAGTCGCCTGGCGTCGCAGCGAGCTCTTGACCGACATCGAGGTCGGCTGTAAAGACTACCTCGACATCTGCTTCACCGTGGATAGAAATACGCACCAAGGCCGTGCTGCCACTCGGCTCATACTGACCGACCTGCGGACACGAACACCGAGATAACGCGGACCGATCAAGATGCCTGGTTGCGTTCCGGCGAACTGGCGAATCCACCTGGCGAATGGAATAGAATACTACGAGTCTCAACCCGCTCCTGGCTTTGTGATAGCCTTCACTACCCGCAAGGGCGGTGTCTCGCGCGGCCCTTACGATTCTCTGAACCTGTCCCTGCAGGTTGGCGATGAAGAGCACGCGGTCAGAGAAAATCTGCGTCGGGTCAGGCACGCCCTTGGCATCACTACACTCTTCACAATGAACCAGATTCACTCTGCACGGGTGGTATTCTTCGCCGAACCGGACAAGCAGGAAAAGCAACAGGAGGCTGACGCAGCCTTCAGCGATTTACCCGGCATCGGACTCGGCATCAAGGTTGCGGACTGCCTGCCGGTGTATATCTGGTCATGCAAACCACCTGTAGTCGGCCTTGCCCACTGCGGATGGCGGGGCACCGCCACCAGACTTGCCGAGAAACTCGCACAACAGATGTCCGAACGATTCTCGGTTCCGCTACCGCGTCTGCACTTCGCCCTCGGCCCCTGCATCTGCGCTGACTGCTACGTTGTAGGTGAGGATGTCGCCGCCGAGTTTCGCCAACAGTTCCCCTCGGCCGACCGTTTCCTCCGTCCAGCGGAACAACAGGAGGTATCGGAAAGCCAACGGTTCGACCCCTTGAACCCTAGAACCCTGGGACCCTGGAACCATTTTCGCTTCCACCTCGACCTCCGCTCCGCCAACCGCAGCCTGCTCACGGGGTTGGGCCTCGTCGAGGCCGGCTCGCTCGACCTCTGCACCAAAGAGAACCCGGAGCACTTCTACTCGGTCCGCCGTGACGGCACTGCTGGCCGCAACCTTGCCGTAATCGTCCTGCGGCGTGCAAAATGGTAGCGACCGGGACTGAAAAGTCCCGGCCGCGACGTAATTGTGCGTGCGCTACCAGCGATAGTGGGCAAAGGCGCGGTTTGCCTCTGCCATCTTGTGAGTATCTTCCTTCTTCTTGACTGCCGCGCCCTGGTTCTTGCTGGCATCAATCAGCTCAGCTGCCAGTCGCTCGACCATCGTGTGCTCGCTCCGTGTCCGGGCCGCTTCGATTGTCCACTTTATCGCCAAGGCATCGCGCCGCCGGGGTCTGACTTCCATCGGAATCTGGTAGGTCGCGCCACCGACCCGGCGGGGACGGACTTCAAGCACCGGTTTGACGTTGTTCATCGCCTTCTGGAATACCTCGTACCCGTCTTCGTTAGTTCGTTCGGTGATGAGTTGCATCGCACCATAGAACACGCGCTGGGCTACCGTTTTCTTACCGTCCCACATCAAGCTGTTGATAAACTTGGCAACAAAAGGCGAGCCGTATCTGGGGTCGGGTGCTGGTACGGTTGGAGTTGCCCTTCTTCTACGTGACATTGCTTCTCCCTACTGTGCGGCCTGAGTCTTCGGCCGCTTCGCACCATACTGACTGCGGCCCTGTCGCCGGCCTTCGACTCCTGCCGTATCCAGGACTCCTCGTACGACGTGATACCTCACGCCCGGCAGGTCCTTCACGCGGCCACCCCGAACAAGCACAATCGAGTGTTCCTGCAGGTTGTGACCCTCACCCGGGATGTAGCAGGTAATTTCCTGTCCGTGGGTCAGCCTGACCTTGCACACTTTGCGCAGCGCCGAGTTTGGCTTCTTGGGGGTCGTGGTGTAAACCCTCGTACAGACCCCGCGCTTCTGCGGGTTGCCGCGGAGCGCCGGCGTCTTGGATCGTGCGCGGGCAACACGTCGCGGCTTTCTCACAAGCTGATTGGTGGTCGGCATACTACACCACCTCCTGCGTAGCACCTGAACTTTGTACTGTGAACTCTGGGACTACAATTCTCATTCTGAAGCTACCTCCTGCTCACCCTTTTTTGGCTCCTCAGTAGCAAGCTTGATCCGGCAGAACTCTCGGAACCCGGTGCCGGCCGGAACCAGCCTGCCAACGATGACATTCTCCTTTAGCCCGCGGAGCTTGTCCAGCCGACCCTGGATTGCAGCCTCGGACAGCACCCGGGTGGTTTCCTGGAATGATGCTGCGGAAAGGAAGCTGTCGGTCAAGAGCGCCGCGCGTGTTATGCCGAGAAGTATCGGCTGAAAACTTGCCGGCCGCAGGTTCTCGGCCACAAGCTTCTGGTTTTCCTCGTATAGTCTTCTCCGCTCAACAATTTCACCCTCGATGAAGTTCGAATCGCCAGCGTCAATGACCTTCACCTTACGCAGCATCTGTCGGACAATCACCGAGATGTGTTTGTCGTTGATTTTCACCTTCTGCAGCCGGTATACCGCCTGAATCTGGTTAGTCAGGAACTCCTGCACGGCCAGCCAACCCTTGACTCTAAGAACATCGTGTGGGTCAACCGAACCCTCGCACAGCTTGTCGCCGGCGAGAACCTGGTCGCCAGTCTGGACCAAGAGATACTTGCCGTACGGGATCTCGTAAACTTTGTCGGTTCCACCCTCAGAAGTGACCCTCACCTCCCGGATGCCCTCCTTAGGCTCGCCGACATGAACCGTGCCGTCAATCTCCGAGATAACCGCCGGGTCCTTCACGTGCTTGGCCTCAAACAGTTCGGCCACCTTTGGCAGACCGCCGGTTATATCCCTAGTCCGGCCCATCTCTCGCAGCAACCGTGCCAGCGTGTCACCTGGCACAACCTCAGTGCCATCGTCGGCCACAAGGTAAGCTCCGGCCGGCAGGGCATGGGTTTCCAGTGTCTTGCCCTTCGCGTTCACAACCGTGATTCTCGGGTGGCGCCGCTTCTGCCGGTCTTCGGTAATGATCCGCTGCATCCGCTCGGTCCGTTCGTCAATGTCTTCCCGCACTGTGATGCCAACCTCAATGTCGTGGTACACAACCTTACCCGCTGCCTTCGCCATGATCGGAATCGAGTACGGCTCCCACTCAAAGAGCGTCTCGCCTTCAGCCACGTCCTGCCCGTCTTTGACCCGGACAACCGCACCTGCTGGTACATTGAATGGCACCGCCCGGTCCGGAGCAGTCACCACTATCCGACCTTGGTCGAGCGCCACCGTCTCACCATCGGACCGGGCCGAGACCACCAACCCTTCATACTTCACGTGACCCGAGTACTTGGCCGTGGCCTTGGTCTGCTCCGCCACGCGGGCTGAGACACCGCCGACGTGGAACGTCTTGAGCGTAAGCTGGGTACCCGGTTCGCCAATTGACTGCGCCGCGACAACGCCAACCGCTTCGCCGATTTCCACAATTCGGCCGGTTGCGAGATTACGGCCGTAGCATTTCACGCACAACCCGCCCGGTGTCTCGCAGGTCAAAACCGACCTGACCCTGACTTTCTCGATACCGTAATCTTCGATCTCTTGAGCTGCTTTGTCCGAAATTTCATCTCCTGCCCGGACGATAACCTCGCCTGAGATCGGATTCACGACATCGTCCACCGCGAATCGGCCCGCGATGCGCTCCGCCAGAGGCTCGACGACCTCACCGCCCTCTCGCAGTGCGGTAACTTCCTGACCAAGAATTGTGCCACAGTCCTCCTGGGTTATTACAACGTCCTGCGCCACGTCCACAAGGCGGCGTGTTAGGTAACCGGCCTCCGCGGTCTTGAGCGCGGTATCGGTAAGACCTTTGCGCGCACCGTGGGTCGAGATGAAATACTCCCAGACCGACAACCCTTCGCGGAAGGAACTCTTGATCGGGGTCTCAATAACCTCCTCGCCGACCGACCGGCGCTGCGGTTTAGCCATCAGGCCGCGCATCCCGCCGATCTGCGAAGCCTGAGTCCGGGAACCTCGCGCGCCAGAGTCAATCAGCATGAAAACCGGGTTGAATCCCTCCTGGTCCTGGCTCAACCGCTTCATCAGCGCTTCTTCGACCTCGGCTGTAGCCAGTGTCCAAGTATTCACTACCAAGTTGTACTTCTCGGCATCGGTCATCAGCCCACGCTCGTACGCCCGCTGAACCCGGCGCAGCGCCTTCTCCGAACGCTCGAGTACTTCAGCCTTCTCCGGCGGCACGGTCACGTCATCCATGCCGATTGACAGTCCGGACCTCGTTGCCATCTCAAATCCCAGGTCCTTGATGTCGTCCAACAGTTTCGCCGTCGCGTCCATGCCGAGAGTTCGCGAACACAGGTCAACTGCCGCCACGAGCTTATCCTTACCATAGGTCTCGTTCACAAACCGCAGCGACTTGGGCAACACCTCGTTAAAAAGCACCCGCCCCACCGTCGTATCGTAGACCTTGCCTTCGTAATGAAACTTAACCGGCTCGTGGATATCAAGCTCACCTAGTTCATAGGCCGAGTGCACTGTAGCGAAGTCGTCAAAGTGTTTCTTCGCCTCGCCGCGGGAAGGCCTGGTTTTGGTCATGAAGTACACCCCGGCCACAATGTCCTGCGACGGCACCATCAGCGGTCGGCCGTGCGCAGGCGAAAGAATATTGTGGGAAGAAAGGGTGAGTACCGCTGTTTCGAGGATCGCCTCTGGCGTCAGCGGTACGTGCACCGACATCGTGTCACCGTCAAAATCGGCGTTGAACGGCGGGCACACGAGCGGATGAATCCCGATCGCCCGTTGCTCGGACAACCGAGGAAAGAAACCTTCGACCGAGATTCGGTGCAGAGTCGGTGCGCGGTTCAGCAGTACCGGGTGCTCGCGCGTCACCTCCTCAAGCACCTCCCATACCTCGGGCGCCTCCTTCCGGTACATTGATTTTGCTCCTCGCTCAGATTCGGCCAGCCGACGTTCCTCCAATTGTCTGAGAATCATCGGCTTGAACAACTCCAGGGCCATTTCCTTTGGCAGACTGCACTCGTGAAGCTTCAGCGTCGGCTCGACCACAATGACCGACCGGCCAGAGTAGTCAACCCGCTTGCCCAGAAGATTACGACGAAACCGGCCCTGTTTGCCCCGCAGTGCCTCGCACAGCGATTTCAGCGGCCGGTTTCCTCTGCCCCGCACCGGCCTGGGCCGGGTCTCGTTCGAGAAGAGTGTATCTACGGCATCTTGCAGCATCCGCTTCTCATTCTTGAGAATAATCTCCGGAGTCTTGATTGACATCAGGTGCTTGAGCCGGTTATTTCGGACAATGACCCGTTTATACAAATCGTTCAGGTCGGAGGTAGCATAACGCCCTCCCTCCAACGGCACTAGCGGCCGCAGGTCAGGAGGAATCACCGGCAGCACCTCGAGCACCATCCACTCCGGCTGGGCACCCGAAGTCCGGAACGCCTCAACCACCCGAAGTCGCCGTAGTAGGTCAAACCGACGGGAAGTCTCGTGCTTAATCCGAGCACGTAGTTCTGCGGCAAGGTCTTCCAGTTCGATCTTGGACAATAGTGTCTTGATTGCGGCCGCACCAGTCCCTGCCTCAAAACCATCGTACCGACGGCTGTACTCACGATAGTCCTCTTCAGCCAAAAGGTCCATCTTCTTGAGCGGCGAGTCGCCTGGCTCAATCACCACATATGCCTCGTAATTCAGCACTGCCTCGACTTGGTTGATGGAAAGCGCCAGCATGAGCCCAATCTTCGAAGGTGGCACCTGGTAGAACAACGTGTGGGCAACCGGCACGACCAGTTCGATGTGCCCCATCCGATGACGCCGCACCGCCGAAGTCGTCACCTCGACGCCACAACGGTCGCACACAATGCCCTTATACCGAATCTTCTTGTACTTACCACAGTTACACTCATAGTCCTTCACCGGACCAAACACGCGCTCACAGAACAGTCCGTCCCGTTCCGGCTTCTGGGTGCGGTAGTTGATTGTCTCGGGCTTTATCACCTCGCCCGAGGACCAGCTCCGGATTGTTTCCGGCGATGCAATCCGCAGCCGCAGTGCGTCAAAGTCTCGGAAATCCCTGTCAGCAATCATGGTATCCGCCCTCCTCGTCCACCCGCCCCAACTTGCCACGCAGCGGCCTGCCATCTTGTTTCTGTTCTCCGTAGTCGTCCGCCCCTCATACCGTCTCCTCCTTGCGTTCTGGAACCAACTCCAGTCCTAAGCCCTGGAGTTCCTTGACAAGAACCGAGAAAGATGCCGGTGGTTTTGGCCGAGGCGGATTCTTGCCCCGAATCAGTGCCTCGTAAAGCACGCTCCGACCCTCAACATCGTCCGACTTTATCGTCAGCATTTCCTGCAGAGCATGAGCTGCACCATACGCCTCAAGCGCCCAGACCTCCATTTCGCCGAACCGCTGGCCGCCAAATTGAGCCTTGCCCCCGAGCGGTTGCTGAGTAATGAGCGAATACCGGCCTGTTGACCGGGCATGGATCTTGTCGTCCACCATGTGGACCAGTTTCATCATGTAGATCATCCCGGTTGTTATCTTCTCCTTGAAGGGTTCACCGGTCCGGCCGTCATACATCGTAATCTTGCCGTCATCCGGCAGCCCGGCCTGACGTAGCTCCTCCTTGATGTCCTCCGGTGTGGCTGAGCGAAATACCGGGCAGACCGCTTGGTACCCGAGTACGCTTGCGGCCCAGCCCAAGTGCGTCTCGAGAACCTGACCGAGGTTCATCCTTGAGGGCACACCCAGCGGGTTCAGCACGATGTCAACCGGCAACCCCCTCATCCCGCGCACAGTCTCAGATACCCCATCTTCAGCACCGACCGCTATGTAGGGCATATCTTCGACGGGCAGGACCTTCGACACTACGCCTTTGTTACCGTGCCGGCCCGCCATCTTGTCGCCGCAGGACAGCCGGCGTTTCTGGGCGATGAATACCGTTATCCATTTCAAGACACCGTGAGGCAGCTCGTCGCCACGCGTAACACGCTCCAGTTCAGCGAGCTTTTCACGCTCCGCCTCCGCGAGACCGTCCTCGTACTCCTTCATGGCTGCCCGGATTGCCGCCTGTCTCTTTGGGTTCGATACCAACTGCTCGAAGTTCCGCACCCGGTTGAACTCATCAGACTCCAGAAACTCATCGGTAATCGGATGGCCGGCCTTGTGCACAATGCGACCTTTGGCGTCCTTGGCCGGCGCTGCTGCCTTCTGGTCGCGCAGCACCGAACGCAGCTTGCCGTTGCGTCGCTCCAGAAGGAACTGCTTTCGGAGCTCGAACTTGTGTTCGGCATCACCAGCCCGTTCCTTCTCCAGTCGGCGCGACATCGGGTCCCCGAGCTTGCGCGACAGAATCCGCCGGTTGACCACAACCCCGAATACACCCGGGTCAACCCGAAGCGAAGTGTCCTTGACATTCGAGGCCTTCTCGCCAAAGATGGCCCGCAACAGCCTTTCTTCGGGTGTGAACTCAGTCTCACCTTTGGGCGTAATCCGGCCGACCAAAATATCATCTGGTCCGACCTCGGCACCGACTCTTATCACCCCGAATTCGTCTAGGTTGCGCAGGTCGTCTTCGGTGGCACCCGGAATATCACGAGTTATCTCCTCAGGTCCGAGTTTGGTCTCACGAGCCTGAATCTCAAACTCCAGTATCTGGATAGATGTAAACGCATCATCGGCCAGAAGCTTTTCCGAAACGATGATTGCGTCCTCGTAGTTGTACCCGCGCCAAGGCACAAACGCGACGAGTACATTGCGGCCCAGCGCGAGCTGACCACCCTCGGTTCCCGGACCATCGGCCAACAGGTCGCCCTGCTTGACGACGTCACCGACTTTCACCACCGGCCGCTGGGACAAACAGGTGTACTGATTCGACTTCTTGTACTTGAGCAGCTTATATTCCACGAGACCGGTCTCGGTCCTCACGACAATCGTCCGCGCGTCAACCTTGGTAACTACGCCGGCCTCACTTGCGCGCAGCACCGCACCCGACTCGGTTGCGAACTTCTCCTCGACACCGGTCGCAACCAGCGGTCGCTGCGGTTCCAGCAGCGGCACCGCCTGACGTTCCATGTTCGATCCCATCAGTGCCCGGTCGGCGTCGTCATGTTCCAGGAACGGAATAAGAATCGTTGAAGGCGAAAAAATCTGCATCGGCGACACGTCCATGAAGTCAACCTCGGCTGGCGGTACAACGACGACGTCGCCCTGGCGTCGGCAGACGACTTCTTCCTTGGCGAACCGGTTATCCGGAGTCAGTTCGGCATGGGCCTGAGCGATGGTGTAACGTTCCTCTTCTTCCGGATTCAGGAAAACCTCATTGCCGGCGCCAATCATGACCTTGCCTTCCCGTACCGGCCAGTAAGGCGTGTCGATGAACCCATAACGGTCTACATTGGCATAGGTCGAGATTGTCGAAATCAACCCGATGTTGGGACCCTCCGGTGTCTCAATCGGACAGATACGGCCATAGTGCGAATAGTGAACGTCCCGGACTTCAAAGCCGGCCGTCTCTCTCGTCAGGCCGCCAGGTCCGAGCGTTGAAACCCGCCGCTTGTGGGTAAGCTCGGCCAGCGGATTGGTCTGCTCCATAAACTGACACAGCTGACTCTGGGTGAAGAACTTCATCACGGCATTGGCCACCACACGGGTATTGACCAGCTCCTGCGGGTTAAGTTGGCTCTCGTCGACAAACGCGACCCGTTCTCGAATGGTCTGCGCCAATTGCATCAGCGCGGCCCGAAACTGGTTTTCCAAGAGTTCACCGACCTGCTTGACCCGCCGGTTCGACAGGTGATCAACATCGTCCGGCTGGAGCCTCACGAGCTCGCTAGTGAACTTCACTCCGGCCTTGCGCAGTACCTCCTCAGCCCGCTCTCCTTCCTCGCCCATGCGGTAGGTCAGCTCCAGCACTGTCAGTCGTTCGTGCCAGAACTCCTGTCCCGGCTCCACCCCGGCTTCCTTCAGCATCTCAAGAACCGACGAACGCTCGGCAGCGTTCCTGGTCGTACACCGAATCCGTCGCAACCGCGCCTCTCCAGCGAGAGCGAGAAGTTGTGCAATGATTGCCACGACATCGTCCTTGAGCAGACCGGTTTCCTCCAGCGGCACCTTGCGCATCAGTCGGCGGTTGAGTTTGTACCGTCCGACTTCCGAAAGATCGAACCGCTTAGGATCAAACAGCATTCCGACGATGACGTTCTCCGCTACCTCAAGCGAATGTGGGGCGATCGAGCGCAGCCGATAGTAGATCTGCTTGATTGCATCTTCCTTGGAATCAGCTCTGTCCGCCTGCAGGGTATTGGCCAGTATATCCACGCCGGGTAGCTCGGCGTCAACTACGTCGCCCTCGGTGATTCCCTTGGTTGCAAGAAAATCCAAGAGCCCTTGGGTCACGAACTCGCCCGGCCGGGCAAGAACTACCTCGCCATCTCGGATGGCTTTAGCCAGCATCTGGCCTGGAGCCAGCCGACGGCGCTCAACCTTGTACAACCGTTCAATCAGGTCCTCGTGGGTGAACCCGATCGCCTGCATGAACGTCGCCGCCGAAATTCTGCGTTTGCGGTCGAGTAGCACCACCATCGTCCGATGCCGGTCAACAACTACCTCAAACCAGGCGCCGCGCAGTGGCACAAGGAGCCCTGAATATTCCCCGCCCTCCTGCGAATAGTAAACCCCCGGTGCCCGGTGGAGCTGGTTCACAACCACCCGCTCCACCCCGTTGATGATGAAGGTCCCGTTCACGGTCATCCAGGGCAGCTCGCAGAAGAAAACCTCCTGCTCGAGTACCTCGATCGGTTTTGCCGTCTCTTGCGCAGGGTCCTTGCGAACCATCCGGAACACGACCTTGAGCGGCATCGAGTAATTGACACCCTTGGCGATTGCCTCCTCAGGCGAGTACTTCGGCTCGCCGAAGCTGTAGCTGACGTACTCAAGACTGAAGTTCTTATGCACGTCTTCAATCGGGAATGTCTCTTTTAGCACCAGTTCGAGACCCTGACGCTTGCGCTGAGCCGGCTCTACTCCGTGCTGAACGAAATCGGCAAACGAGTTGAGCTGAAGCGAGAGCAGGTTGGGGATTTCCAGGAAGGTGCCCGTCTTGGCGAAGTCCTTCTGCTTCATCCTGGCTGCCTCCATGGTTGTTAGACCACCGCGTTTCGGCTGGTTATGGTCGGCCGACACAAGTTCTTGGGCCGGACTCGACCCCGCATCGGCCGTGCTTCTTGAGGTGACAGCGTTGCTGTCACTTTATCTCGACCTTGGCTCCGACTTCTTCCAGCTTCGTCTTTATCTTCTGTGCCTCTTCCTTCGAAACGTTCTCTTTGATCGTACTCGGTACGTGGTCAATGATGTCTTTGGCTTCCTTGAGTCCGAGCTGAGTAACGGCTCGCAGCTCCTTCAGGACCTGGATTTTCTTGTCACCGACTGAAACCAGCTGGACGGTAAACTCAGTTTGTTCCTCAGCCCCAGCTTCAGCCGGCGCGGCGGCTACGGCGCCCGCTGCCGGCGCCGGCCCTGTGGCGACAAAAGCCGGCCCTGACACACCAAACTTTTCCTTCAACTCCTTTACCAAGGCTGCCAGCTCGGTCACGGTCAGCCCCTCGATTGTCTCGACAACCTGCTGAACTTTACCTTCTGCCATCATTCCTCCTTAACCGGCGCTTTGCGCCGGGATTCCTTTAGAGAGTCCGAAACCCGGGCCGGGCTTCCGAGGTCACCCCGACTTCCGGATGTCGAACGCACATTTGCCTTCCGGTCAGTACTAGACATTCGGCTTAGTAGCAGCAATTCTCTATGTGCCCTCAACCGGGGTGTTGGACGGCCGCTTCGCAAGTTCTTCCATCACGAATACGAGCTCGGCCACAAGCTGCTCAAGTCCAAGCGCGAGTGCTTGAATAGGCGCGGCCAAAACGCCCACAAGTTGCCCCTGTAGGTCTGCCTTTGTCGGCAGCGAGGCCAGAAATGCGAACTTGTCCGCCGAGTACACCACGCCGTCAACATACGCGCCCTTCACTTTCAACGCTTCGATCTTTTTTACTATCTCCCGCAGGGTCCGAGCTGGCGCAATCGGGTCCTCGGCGCCGAGCACGAGCGAAGTCGGCCCACGCAGGAACTTCAACGCCTCCGGGGCTACGCCGTTTTCCTCTAGCGCCCGCTTCGCGAGCCGATTCTTCGCCACCCTAACTGTTGCACCAGTTTCGCGCAGCCGCCGGCGCACCGTGTTGAAGTCGTTTGCGCCAACCGCAGTAAAATCCACAAAATACAGCGCCGAAGCACGGCTGACCTTGTCTCGTAGTTCGGCCACTTCTCCTATCTTTTCTTGCCTCGGCATTATCGCCTCCGGTCCGTCGTCCAATCCCTTACCGCTCTGTCCATTATCGCCCCGCGGCGAGGAACTCGCGGGTATCAACCTTCACTGCCGGCCCCATTGTCGAGGACAAAACAACCTTGCGGACAAACTGTCCCTTGGCCGAAGCCGGCTTGGCCCGGAGCAGTTCGACCATGAACGTGCGCACATTCTCGGCCAATTGCTGATGTCCGAAAGAGGCCTTGCCTACCAACGCGTGCACGTTACCGGTCTTGTCAGCCCGGTAGCTGATCTGCCCGGCCTTCAGTGCCGCAACCGCTGGCCCGACGTCGAAGGTGACCGTCCTGGTCTTGGGCGAAGGCATCAGTCCCTTCGGTGCCAGAATCTTGCCCAGCCGGCCAACGACCGGCATCGTATCCGGTGTCGCCACCGCGGCGTCAAACTCAAGCCAACCCTCGCTGATTTTCTGCACAAGGTCCTCAAACCCGACGTAATCTGCACCCGCCGCCTTCGCCTCAGCCTCCTTGTCGCCCTTGCAGAACACAAGCACTCGTACTCTCTTGCCCGTACCATGCGGCAGCGCGACAGTGCCACGCACCGCCTGATCCTGTTTCTTCGGGTCTATCCCCAGACGCACGGCAATATCAACCGACTCGTCAAACTTCGCCGTCGCTCGCGCCTTGACTATCGCTACTGCCTCGTCGAGCGTGTATGTACGCTGCCGGTCAGTACCTTCGACCGCCTTGCGATAGCGCTTACTGTGCCGCATCAATCCTCCACTGTCAGCCCCATTGTGTGGGCAGTGCCTTCGATAATCTTGACCGCTGCCTCAAGGCTGTTCGCATTCAGGTCCCGCAGCTTCCGTTCAGCGATTTCGCGCACCGCCTTACGACTCACTGTTCCTACTTTGCTACGGTTCGGTTCGCTCGAACCTTTAGCCAGCCCCGCGGCTTGTTTCAGGAGGACGGACGCGGGCGGACTCTTGGTTACGAACGTAAACTTTCTGTCTGAGTAAACGGTCAGCACAACCGGAATCACCATGCCGGGCGGTTCCTTACGAGTAGCCTCGTTGAAGGCCTTGATAAACTCTGCAATGTTCACTCCGTGCTGACCTAGTGCTGGCCCAACCGGCGGAGCCGCCGTTGCCTGGCCGGCGGGAATCTGGAGCCTTACAACTGCCGTAACCTTCTTTGCCATTCACTCGCTCCTCTTGAAAGATCCGACGCACGACGCATGCCGCTGGATGCCGGCACAATCGTGCAGCACGATGCGTGGCATAGTCATCATATCGGCTGTACGTCCAAGAAATCCAAATCAATTGGTGTCGGCCGACCGAAGATTGTGACCGTTACCTTGACCCGCCGCCGCTCGGCGAAAATCTCCTCAACCTGACCAGTGAACCCGGCAAAAGGCCCCTTTGCCACCTTGACATTTTCGCCTTTCTCAAAGGGTGCCTCGGGTTGGGCCCGGTCCAGTCCCCGCTCAATCTGCTCAAGCATCGAAGCCACCTCCTCCTCGGACAGTGGAATCGGCTCCTTGCGCGTACCCAACATGTGCGTGACACCGGGAATAGCGTTGACAAGGTTCAGGGCTGCCTCACTCGGCTCCATTTCGACCACGATGTAGCCTGGATAAAGCCGACGCTCCTCGGCCACAAGCTTCGATTTCCTTACCCTGGTAACCTTTTCGGCCGGCATGATTACCCGGCCAAATGACTCCTTCAAACCACTGGCCTCAATTGCCTTCTCCAATAGCTCTTTGACCCGACGCTCCCGGCCGGTGTAGGTATGGACCACAAAAAACTTCATACCTTGGGACGCCGCCTACCGGAGTACAAGGTGTAGCAGCCGGGAAAAGATGAGGTCAAAGATGCCAATGAAAACTGCCAGCAGGGCTGAAAAAACGATGACCACAACTGTCGTCGTGAAAAGCTCCTTGCGCTTGACCCACGACACTTTCTTCATCTCGGCCACGACCTCAATCAAGTAATTCCTGATACGCTTTACGATACTCACGCTTGGCTACCGTGACGAAAAACTGGCAAGTCGAAAAGCGGGCCCTGCTCTTCGCCCGATCGTCTACAGGCCAGGAGGGATTTGAACCCCCAACCTACGGATTTGGAGTCCGCCGCTCTGCCGTTAGAGCTACTGGCCTTCGTTTGAAAAACCTCGACTTGAGACGCACAATACCAGCACCCACATTCTGGCACGAAGCGTGACGCGTGGTGCATGATGCGTTCCTACTTCACTTCCTTATGCTCGGTCTGCTTGCGACAGAACCGGCAGTACTTGGAAAGCGTCAATCGTTCGGTCTTCTTCTTATTCTTGGTCGTGTGGTAGTTACGTCGCTTACACTCGCCGCACGCCAGCGTAATCTGTGTCCGCATTCGCTACTCGATCACCTCAACGACCGTGCCGGCACCGACTGTCCGACCACCCTCGCGGATGGCGAACTTCGAGTTCTGCTCCAAAGCCACAGGCGTAATGAGCTCGATTGTCATCGTTATGTGGTCACCCGGCATCACCATCTCAACCCCTTCGGGCAGCGTCACCGTGCCGGTTACATCCGTAGTCCGGATGTAAAATTGTGGCCGGTATCCCGGGAAGAACGGCGTATGACGACCCCCTTCTTCCTTGGTGAGCACATACACCTCGCCCTTGAACTTACGGTGCGGTTTGATCGAACCCGGCATCGCAATCACCATCCCGCGCTCGACGTCTTCCTTGGCCACGCCGCGCAGGAGTAATCCGACATTGTCACCGGCATCGGCCGAGTCCAGAACCTTACGGAACATCTCGATTGACGTCACGACGCACCGGTCGTGCTTGCCAAAACCGACAATCTCCACCTCAGTGTTTGGCAGGAGCCGGCCGCGCTCGACCCGTCCGGTTACCACTGTCCCGCGGCCGGTAATCGAGAAGATGTCCTCGACCGGCATCAGGAAGGGCTTATCCGTATCCCGCACCGGGTCTGGGATAAAGTCATCCAGGGCCTTAACAAGCTTGAGCACCGCCTCTTCGTCCTCCGGTGATCCCTGAAGCGCCCTGGTCGCCGAACCGCGAATAATGGGTGTCTTATCACCCGGGAACTCGTACTTGTTCAAAATGTCACGGATCTCCAGCTCAACTAGGTCAATGAGTTCCTTGTCATCCACGAGGTCGGTCTTGTTCAGGAACACGACAATCGCCGGCACATTCACCTGTCGAGCCAGCAGCACGTGTTCGGTTGTCTGTGGCATCGGACCGTCGGCCGCGGAAACGACGAGAATTGCTCCGTCCATCTGGGCTGCCCCGGTAATCATGTTCTTGATGTAGTCCGCATGTCCGGGACAGTCAATATGTGCGTAGTGGCGTTTCTCCGACTGGTATTCCTGGTGCGAAATCGCAATGGTCAGGATCTTGGTCTCGTCCCGCCGACCGTGCGCTTCCGAAGCTTTCGCCACCTGGTCGTACGTAACGTACGTTGCCAGGCCTTTCTTCTCCAGCACCTTGGTGATCGCGGACGTAAGGGCCGTCTTACCGTGGTCAACGTGCCCAATCGTACCGACGTTCACATGCGGCTTAGTGCGTTCGAACTTTGCCTTCGCCATTTTGCCTTCCTCCTACTGGTCTCCTAACTCCAGTATTTCTTTTTACTCCTCAGGCTTCACCTGACTTCGTCCGAACCAGAAATGCGGAGCAACACTCCGCGGCCGGTCACAAGCCCACGGCCGGAATTGAACCGGCGACCACTTCCTTACCAAGGAAGTGCTCTACCGACTGAGCTACATGGGCGTTTTGCGGACAGCCGAGTATTATAAACACAACTTTCGGCCTGTCAACGACTGAATCATAACCAACCTCGGCCAAATCCGCATCCTACCGAGTTGTACCATCGAGCGCTAACACGCTCAGAAGAGAAGAGTTACAGGTGACCGACCAGCAAGCCACGCCAGCAAAAAGCGGGCGATGGGAGTCGAACCCACGCAAACAGCTTGGAAGGCTGTTGTGCTGCCACTACACCACGCCCGCAGGTGTGTAGACTGTTTTCCCCGCGAGTATCCGTGCACGTTCTGCCGGCAAAGCAAGTAGCGTTTTCTGCCACTGGCGGTGTTACCTCTTCGTCGTCATGCACTATGCCGCCGAGCCGAATGGCCGAATTACGGTACGACCGTGATGGACGGGGAAGGATTCGAACCTCCGTAGGCAAATGCCAGCAGATTTACAGTCTGCCCCCTTTAGCCACTCGGGAACCCGTCCGCAGTCGTTCAGATTCAGCCGACAGAGGGATTCGAACCCCCGACCTGAGGTTTACAAAACCACTGCTCTACCAACTGAGCTATGTCGGCAGGCTCCCGCCATTCTGGCGGAAACTCAGACTCAACTATATCCTGAAATCCCCGTACGTCAAGTAAGGTCGAGCTACCCGTCCCGCCCTGTTGCCTCATATATGGATGTACTCGAGGACGCCCCGTTGCCTCAGAATACATTTGTACTCGAATCATGAGCTTTGTCCAGCTTGAAGTCGAGATGGTTGCGTCGGCACTGCCTGTCCTTCGACCTCTTTGAGCAGTAGCCGCTGTATTCGCTCGCTTCCACGCTTCAGTTCTGCCGGGTTCAACCCAAGGTAGACCGTTTCGAGTTGTCTTTTGGTCGCCAGCGTCAATTCCTCCCACGCCAGCAGCCGCCGATAGGGCGTCTGTGCCCGGTCGTACCGTCTCCGAACCCGACTGCCCATCCGGACCTTCTCTACCAACTTCACCACCGGCTGGAAGAAGTTGGTGTAGGGCCGGAGCATCAGGTACAGCCGATTGAGCAACATCAGCTGGCGCTTCGTCTCGTAACGTAGATACCCGACGGCTCGCCGCACCACCGAGTAGTTCTTCTGCTCCACGTAGCAGTTATCGTTCTTCTGGTACGGTCGCGAGCGGCTGAACTCGAGCCCGCTCGCCAGACAATACTCGTATAGCGCCCCATTGATGAATTCGGGGCCGTTGTCCGAGTGAATCCCCATTAGGGGAAAGGGCAGCCGGCCCCGAATGTCACGCATCGCGGCAAACACCCAACAGTGCGCCTTGTTGCGTACCGCCTGAGTTTCGGTCCAGCCGCTATAAAGGTCTGTCACATCAAGCGTTTGGCAGTACTCGCCCCGGGCACAGCCACCGTCATGCGCGACGAGGTCGACCTGGACGTACCCGGGTCGGTTGACACAGTGCTCGGAGTGAGTGACAATCGGTACCTGCCGCAGGAGCGCTCGATCAGGTTTGGGCCGAGCCGGGTCCAAGAGCCGCTGCTTCATTTTCTCATCACGCAGGAGCCGGTCGATGGTTGCCGCGCTAATGGTCAGCAGTTTGGACCTGGTATCACTATCGAGTACCAGTTCTTCAAATCGCTCCAGGACCGGCACCAATTCGGGAAGAAACGGAGCCAACCGTTTACCACAGATGTA
>JBDRUN010000002.1 GCA_039801365.1 candidate division WOR-3 bacterium | reverse complement strand
CTCGACCTTGACGAGTTGCTGGCGCTACGGGTATCATATGAAACGCGCAAGCGTCAGGCAGGGGGTCACGATGTGCCTTGGCCGGCCCGTAGTCGAACAGAATCGCCTTGCCGTACTCTGAGAGCAGTTCTTCCTGTCGTTTCGGCGAGGCAGAGCCGATGGCCTGCGAGAAGGTAGCGCTGTATTCCAGCAGGAAACCGTCCCGACACAGCCGCTGCTGCTTGTCCTTCCACTTCTTCTCTTCGGAAGCCGTGCCCTTGTGCCCTTCGTCAACAATAACCAGATTGTCGCTCTGTAGTTCTTCAAGCACGATGCTGACTCCGTCCTTGGACGGCTCTTCGGCCAGCTTGTGAATCTCGATGACCTTGACCATCGGGCCGAAAAGCCCGCCGCTGTTCGAGCGGTTCTCCACCAACAGCCCGGCGTTCAGCCCGCTTGCCTTCAGCTCCTTCAGGTGCTGGTCTGACAACCCTTCGCCCGGGGTGACCAGCAGAATATTGTTGAACGCCCGCCTGCCGTCCATCCGCCGCACAAGTGCCTCGGGATACCGGCCGTGCTCCAGATAATGAAGCACCTGCCAGATGTTCACGTGCAAGAGCAACGTCTTACCCGAACCAGTGGCCATAAAGAACGCCATCCGCCGCAGGTCGTCAGCTTCGAATCGCGTCGTGGCCTCGAGGGTTGAGTCTTCCCGCTGAAGCCCGGAGAGAAACTCATTCAGCTCATTCAGCAGACCGGTCGGGTTCTGCGTCAGCCGGTCAAGATAGACCTCAGCGGCAAGCACGGCCAGATACTGGAAGTAGCGAAACCGGAAGTCACGCCGATGCCGTGCCAGCCTGTGTTCATACCCAAGCACACGCCGGTCATAGACCGCTAGCTGGTCGCGGTCGAGCTTCAGTCTGTCCTGCAGGACCAGCCGGTCGAAAAAGTGGCTCTGACTATCGTCACCTGCACCTTCGGGCACCAGCCGCAATAGGTTTTTCAGTTCCTCGAAGCTCTCTGCCCCAAGCTGAGACAGAAACCAGCGATTCAGCACCAGTCGCTGGGCAAGTCTGCCGCCAGTTATAAACCCGGGCATGGGTCAGGCCGACTCCTCTTCTCCTGCGGTCATCAGCCGCTTGAACAGCGCGTCGAGCGAAGTGATGCCCGGCACTGCGCAGTCGCCGTTGATGAACTTCTCATCGTACGATTCGCCTGCGGCCGAAAGCTCCGCGAGTTTCGCCTCGAGGAAATCACGCTCTTCCTTTGGCTTCAGTCCGTCCATATCGCGCCACAGCACCAGCACCCGGCGTTTCCCTTCTCGGTCGGTCGCCTTCACCACCCGATACTCGCGGCCGTCGTGCTGCCAAGTCTCATATCGCTTCACCCGCAGGCCGTAAAGATAGTTGAAGGTCTCCACCAGGTCGGCCTGCTGCTGCTTCGGCCCGTCCTCGGTGAGTATCTCCAGTGTGTAGGAGAACGGATGCTCGAACTTCGCCAGATTCACCATCGTATCTGTGGCCTCAAGCGGCAATTTCACCAGATACCGGATGCTGTACTCACTCTCGCCGACCGCGTTCTTATAGGCCTGCTCGCGCTTCTCAACCCGCTCCTGCGTGCCGTTGGTGGCGATGTTGTGCAAAGCGTCCTCGTAGCTCTCAAGACGCAGAATCTTCACCAGCCGCGGAGTGCGCTCGGCCTCTTTCTTTGTTGCCAGCCGCTTCGGCTTGCCGTCCTTCCACTCTGGCGAATACATCACCTTCACAATCCTTGGCACCAGCACGGTGTCAAAGTACTCCCCCATCTCCACCAGTATGAACTTCCTCTGCCCGCCGTCCTCCCGATTCAGATTGATGACCGCATGGCCGGTCGTGCCAGAACCGGCGAAGTAATCAACGATCAGAGGGTCCTTGTGACAGATCGTAGCAGCTGAGATGCAGTCCAATACGGTATAGAGCGATTTCGGATAGGAGAACAAGGGTGCACCGATGATGCTTGTTAGCAAGTTCGTCCCGTGGGCCCCTGCATTGTACCGCGTGTCAGTCCAGTTGCTAGGGATAGGCTTGTGCCTTTCAGCTATGTTAGGTTTGATGTAGACGGTCTTGTTGCATACACACTCCAAATTACCTAGCGCGAGTTCACGAAAGAACGATTCATAGGACCGTCGCCACACACGTTCTGTTCCGTCTTCACTGACCGGGTATATTCGGAGGTAGCCTCTGGAAGTTTCCCCTTTGGGGTAGTTGTCTCCTTGTGGGGGTGGTTCGGCCCCTACAATCTTAGATGTAGAAGGATCAACCAACACGGCGTAGAAGCTGTTGGGACGGCCTTTGCGAAGATTGCTCTGAGCAGTACCAGTTCGAACAAAACCTATCCGACCTTGGGAACCATCGCTTCGGGGGCCGTATAGCAACTTTTTCCCAGTCGGCGTGAGAAAAATCGCATATTCATGTGTTGCCGAAATATTAGCGCCTTCAAGTCCTGCTCCAGCAGGATGATGATTGACAACAACTACATTCTCATCGAACGACGGGAACAAGAGCTTTGCAATTTCTGAAAGAAAAGTCTTTTCAGTATCGTCTATAGCGATGATTAGCGTACCGTCGTGCAGCAATAGGTTTCCGCCCAAGCGCAGCCTGTTTCCCAGCAACGTTATCCATGACGAATGTTTGTAGTTGTTCTTGTACAGAATTACTGACGCGGGCGTATTGTACGGCGGGTCAATGTAGATGCATTTGACCTGTTCGCGAAAGCGCTCCAGGAGCAGGCGCAGGGCCTGGTAGTTCTCGCTGTGGATGAGCAGGCCGTCGGTTGCATCGTCCAGGTCGTCAAAGGGCAGGGATTCGATGAGCCGGCGGGTCCAGTCGGCCGGAAACAGGCGCGTGTCCACGACCAGGGTCGGATGACCTTTGAGGAAGTCAAGGTCAATCTTGCCCTTCTTGCCGAAGAATTCGTCCGGCTCAATAGCCAGCCAGTCTTTCCACTGCTTCAGTTGCGCCTTGTTCTTGACGATGTCGGGCCGGAACTGTCCCGGCACGTGCTGTATCGGTATCAGCCAACTGACTTCGGTAACGAACTTCTTTTTCTCAAACAGCCGCTTCTGTGCATCTTCGATCTGGGACAGGAATTCAATTATCTGTCCGGCCAGGCGCCGGAATACCTTTATCATCCGTAGCCGGGTCTGGATGTCGCCTTCGATGTCCCCAAGGTGCAGGACCTGGTCTTTGATGTAGAACTCCAGTTCCTGCTCAAGGAATTTCTTCAGGTTCTTGTGCACGAAGTAGTCGGTCGTACTGCGCCGGACAAAGTGGCGCAGGCGTTTGAGCAGCAGCGGTACCGGCTCAGCCGGTTTCTTGTCCTGTATCTGCTGTTTGGTACGGGTATCGGCCGAAAGTCTGCGCCGCAGTTGGGCATCAGGTATCTTCTTGAGCAGCGCCGACAGTTTGTCGAGAAGAATCTTGTCCTGGTCAGGCTTGCGCGCGTTCTCCTTGCCGCGATAGGAGATTATCTCCTGCTCGGTTGGTGGTCGGTACTCAAACCCGATACGGCATTCGTGCTTCTCGGTGTCGCATTCGATTGAGTCAGGCCGGGGAAAGAAGAACCGGTCGTCGCCTTTGACATTGTCCTTGGGCACCGAAGCTTCGACCAGCACAAACCGCACGCGCCATTCGGTCTTGTCGGCAAGGTCGCCGGACAGGGTGAAGGTGTAGTCCTTGAGCGTCTCGGCAGTCTTGACATAGTGCTGGTCCTTATTGGCCCAGTAGAACATTGTCTCCGAGCCGTCCCAGGGCACCGCGTAGGTTTCGCGAGCGCCATAGCGGCGCTTGGGAATGAAGTCGCCATCCTCGTAGTAGCGGGAGAAAAAGTTGAACAGGTGGTTGAAGACCTCGGTCTTGTCGGCAACCGTTGACTCAGCCGTTGCAAGACGGCCCCGCAAGGCCTCGTACTCGGCGACCTTTTCCCGGTCTTTCTTGCCCAGCCCTTTGGCCCGCTCGGAGTTGACCGTGCCATCGGACTCCAGAATCTGTTCGTTGACCTCGGTACGCAAATAGGTGGCCAGCTCATCAACCTTCTGTTTCAGTGTCCCCGTCTCGCTGTCGGCTATGGTGGCAAATGCCTTGTCAACTTCTTCGGGCAACTGCTGAGTGATGAATGCCTCAACTTCGTCCCGCTTCAGCCGCAGCAGGCGATACAGGCCGAAGTCCAGGTCGGAATAGTCAACCTGTAGCAGTTCTCGGATTAGTCCTTGGAATCGCTCCAACGGTGTCTCAATCTGCGGCATTCTAATCACCTCCTCTGTGAACTGCGGCATCAGCAGTACGTAGCCAATGATTCATCTGGCGCCGATGCTAGGACGTGGGGTTTCGGTGTCAAGCTCCTTACTCTCGAACCTGCGCGACAATTAGGCTCCTTTCCGGCCCGGCCCTGGGTCACTCATTGCGCGCCAGTGTAGTCAAGCAGAAGGTAGCGGTCAAGCGGACGGAGAGATTGATACCAGATTCCAGAATCGCAGAGGTGGACGCTGGCAGCTTACTGCCGCTGGACTTTGGAGTTCAGAACTCAGCGTTCAGCGTTGTCGGCTGCGTTACTTGAGGAAGGAAACACGGAGCTTTGGTACGCGGCGAAAGCGCTGGTCCCAGGTGAGAAGCCGGCGGTCGTTCTGAATCGCGAGCGCGGCCAGAATGGCGTCGCTCATCGGCAGCGTCACTGCCTGACTCTTGGTCTTTGCCCCGAGTAACTGCCTTGCTTCGTCGAGCAGACTTTTGGGTATGTCCAGCGTGGTTCTCGTATACACCAGCATAGCACGATATGCACCATAATCGTACACAAGAATCACGCATAAATACTACACACACACGAGCTCGATCCAGACCCACTAGGGAAACATGCGCCAGAACAGAGAAGGCAGACAACAAGCAGAATCCCACCAGGAGAAACCGTAACCACACGGTAAACGTATGTTTACATACCCTGCCAAACGCCAGAAGACGGTCTTGCACCACTGGCGGAATATGTAACGGTTTTTCATGGTGTTAGCGATATGCGCGAACCTATTCCTTGGGCTTGATTTCTTTCCTGGCCTAGCTAGGTTCTTGGCACGGGCAGTACGGCTGTTGTGGCCCGGGGTTTGTAAGAACATTATGGGCCGCCTGCAAGTCCCGACCGGTAACGGCGTTGGCCTGCCGGGAACCAGGCGGTCGTGTTCAGGTAGTGTTCAACGCCGATTGGAGCAGTCGTGTCGGGTAGCAGGATGAACTCGGAACAACACAGAGTGAAAGGCGGGGTCAAGGAACCTAAAGGCACAAGGCCCAGGGCACAAGCAGGGCGGGCGGAGACAGAGCAAGGCAAACAGGCCGGACCGAACGCAACAATCACCGGCGGAAAGGTTGCCGCTGCAGTGCAGCGCGTCCTGGCCGGCGACGTGAACGCGTATGAACAGGTCTACCGGGCGTGCGACAACGGCTTGCGCGCTTTCATCGCCGCGCGGTACGGACATCTCGGCGCAGGC
Source organism: candidate division WOR-3 bacterium (assembly GCA_039801365.1). Taxonomy (NCBI): domain Bacteria; kingdom Pseudomonadati; phylum Caldifarciminota; species Caldifarciminota bacterium. The sequence continues at coordinate 75,402 of JBDRUN010000002.1, read as the reverse complement.
TTTGTGGACGAGGTCGCCGTCAGGACGCACGAGCGCGTCTTTCTCAGGCTTGATAGGTTCAACCCGGACAAAGGCGCATCGTTCCAGACTTGGATGAACTGGCAGGCGCTTAGCGTGGCCCGGGAAGTCATCGAGGAACGGTTCGGTGTCCGGCGGGTCCGGGACAGAACTGGCAGGCGTCGGGACGCGCCGAGGTTCGAGGCGTTCGACGAGGAGGTGCACGCCGAGTACGTACCGACCCAGCCCGGCCCGGAAGAGCTTCGTGAACGCGAGGAGCGCAGCCGGCTGCTCTGGCAGGAGTATAACTCGCTGGCCGAGCAAGGACGGCTGTCCATCGCCTGCCACGACCTGGAGGGCCGGACGTTCGTGCAGACTGCCCGGCGTCTGGGCGTATGCGTCAGCCGGGTACGGCGCGAGCGCGAGCGTGCACTGGCCGTCCTCAGGCGCCGGTTGCAGGAACACGGTATCAGGCCGTTTGAAGCAGCGTTCACGAAGGCGCTCCGCTTCCGGGCCTATGGCCAAAGCATGGGCGAGGACGATGACTGGTGCGCTTCAGTGACAGCACGTCTGCCCGATGGGCCTCCTCCGCTGGCTGATGCAGCGGCAAAGAGGATGACCGATGAGTTCTGAGTGCAATGCGGCGGGGACAAGGCAGAAGTCGGGATTCAGAACTCATGACTCATAGTTCAGAACCTGCCGGCGCGGCTTTCATTCTCTTGGGCAAATCAGCCTTTCTCGACCATATAACTTAGTGAAGGGGACTGACTGCGGTCAGTCTCCACTATTCCGCGAAGTTCTCTAACTGCCCAAAGGGGCGAAAGGAGTCCAAAATGGATCCAGTAAAGAGAATCGCCAAGTGGAATGCGAAGTATAACACCGAGCGTATCAAGGCCACGCTCGATGACCTCAGGCCCGGTATGCTCGAAAGTGTCACTTTCGTGTTCCCGCTGCTTGCGGCCATGGAGCTTGAGGTGAAGCAGGTGTTGGACCAGGAGGGTGTCTCGATCATCGAGTATCCCTTCTACCTCAGTTTTGGCCGCGAACTGTGGCGCCTGAAGCGGATGAACGTCTCTGGTGAGTCGCTGGCGGCCGAGGCCGCAATCCTGATTGGCAAGTGGGTTGCGCGCGGCCTGTCCCAGTCGGTTCTCGAGACCATCCGGACCCAGGTCTTCGACATCGGCGCCCCGACCCCATAGTTGAGGTTGCCGACGTCGGATCAAAGCCCGGCAGGCTGTCTTCGGCCTGCCGGGCCATTACTGGCGAACAGGTCTGCCGCGATTGACATCACCGCCATCTGCCGGCATTGAATTCAGGGCTAGCTCCCAGTCTGGCCCAAAACACCAAGCCTGGTTCGGCCGACAAAACCAAGCACCGCAGCGCCAACCTGAGAGCAGTGGTAATTGATGCGTTCAAGGTCGGAGATGAAGTCGAGGTGCACGGTCGAGGTGTCAAGCGATTCTTTCTGGCCCCGGCGCACACGTTCAAGATGACGGTTGTGCAGGTCGCGCTTGCGCTCTACCCCTCGGTCCTTGGCCGCAACAAGCCGGCGGGCAATTCCTGCGTCCCAGGTGGCAACGCAGGCGACCGCGGCTCGGACGTTCTCGCCGACCTCAGCGTGGAATGACCGGATTTCGTCCAGGCCTTCTTCGGAAAAGGCAAGACCATGCTCAATACGCTTGGCCGCATGGGCCATCAGGCTCTTTGACACAATGTCGGCGATGTGTTCAAGTTCATCGGTGATATGGAACAGCGCAACGGTTTTGTGCGAGAGCCGGTCGGAGAGCTCTTCCTGTGAGATCCGGGCGAGAAATCCGATGAGTCCCTCTTCCAGCCGGTCAACCTGGTCGTCAAGCGCCACGAGCTCCCGCCGGCCTTCCTTGTCACGATTGAGAAATACTTCGATTGAGCGGTTGTACATCAGCACCACACGGTCAGCCATGCGCAGGACCTCACGGGTAGCCTGGGCAATCGCAAGTTCGGGTGCTTCAAGCGCGCCCGGGTCTAGGTAGCGCGGCCCGAACTTTCTCCGGCCCGACTCCGGCACGAGCAACTGGAGCAGCCGCTGGTAGGGGCCGAGCAGGGGCAGGAATACAATCAGTGCGAAAAGGTTTATCAGCGTGTGGGCGTTGGCAACCTGACGGGCCGTGTCGCGGGCAGTCAGTAGGACCAGCCGAGTAAGCCATGGTAGAAACGGCAGACAGATGGCAACAATGATTACCTTGAACAAGAGATGGCCGACCGCAATCCGCCGCGCTTCGACCGGGCCGCGCCACGCCGCAATGAGCGCCGCAAAGCTTGACCCAATGTTTGCGCCGAGGATGAACGGAATCGCGGTCGCGATGTCAACAAGGCCGGTGAAGGCAAGCCCGACGACGATGCCAATCGTTGCGGCCGAGGAGCGCACGAGTGCCGTAAGAACAACTGCGACCAGAAGCCCAAGCCAGGGGACATGGCCAAGCCGGACGATGCTGAGTGCGATTTCCGGCACTGCGCGCACTGGCTCGACCGCGGCAAAGACGATCTTGAGCGAGAAGAAAACGAGTCCAAAGCCAAATATCGCCTGGCCAAGGTTCTTCAGCCGGCGATGCGAGTTCATCAGAATAAATCCGATGACGGCGACGACGAGCGCATAATCGAAGAACCGGAACGCAAGAATCTGAACCGTAATGGTCGTACCGATGTCGGCGCCGAGCACGACCGCAAGCGACTGACCGAGCCCGAGAATGCCGGCTGAGGCAAGTCCGATGAGAAGCACGGTCGTCGCGCTGGAGGACTGAAACACCGCGGTGATGACCACGCCGACCAGCGCACCAAGCCAGCGATTGGCGGTAAGCGAAAAAACGGCCTGGCGCAGCCGGTCACCGGCAAGACGGCGCAGACCCTTGGACCCGTAATAAAGCCCGAACAGAAAGAGGGCAAGCCCGCCCGCAAGTTCAATAATCGAGACGAAATACCAGCCGCGGCGCAGCGCAGTTGCGGCGAGCACAAGCTCCTGGTTTTCTGTCCGTGCAAGAACGCGGTACTCGCCCGGGTTTGCGCCGAGCCGCAGCCGGACCCGGGCAACACCATGTTCGTCGGTCCGGACCAGAGTATCGCCCAAGGCCGCGCGTTGTGCCGGCGAACGATTCTCAGCCGGCTCGGAAAGAACTTCAAATCGTACCGACACACCAGGAACTGGCCGGCCAGAACTTGTTATCTGGACCGCAAGCGGCCGGCTTAGCTCAAGTCCGGCCTCGCCAGCCTGGCCCGAACCTGACACATCCTCACCTCCAAACCGGGCCAGCGACAAGACCGGTCCAGCACGCACCAGGCCAGCCACAAGAAGCAATATGGCAAACCGAAACATTGCGCCCAAACCCTACTCCGACGAAAGCTGGATGTCAAGACCACAAAGCCAAGGCCGGCACGGCAACCGAATGGACAACCGCAGGCTAACACCTTGAATACACAGACCTTAGTTCCGACACGAGCCGAATCGGAACAGGTGTGGCCAGATTCACGGCCAGCGCGAATGTCCTTTTATGTCGCAGTATTTCAATATGTTATGTTACCGGTCTTCTTGTTTTGTCGTCGACCAGCCCTGTGAACATAGTCGCCCTGGGGTTGACAAGTGTCGGAATTCTGGTATATTCCTGAGACGTATGGGGTTTGGCGACAGCCCCTATAGAGCGGCGCGGCCTGAGTCGGCGCCTGCGGTACAGGAACCAGATTCCGAGTCACAGCCGCCAGGTGACGCACGACCAGGCCCGGCCGTTTCAATCATTGTCCCGGCATACAACGAAGTCGCTTCGATCGAACCGCTGCTTGCCGAAGTTGCGGCAAAGTGCGGCCCGGATTACGAGGTTGTCCTTGTTGACGACGGCTCAACTGACGGTACCTACGAGGCGGCAATTGCCGCTGTTGAACGTTATCCGTTCCTTACTGTGCTCCGGCATCCGCGCAACCTGGGCAAGACCGCGGCAATACTCACCGGGTTTGCTGCCTGCCGAGGAGAAATAATCTCAATAATGGACGCCGACCTGCAGTTTGACCCTGAAGACGTTGTCCGGCAGGTGGCAAAGGTCAGAGAAGGTTTCGACATCGTGACCGGCCAGAAACGGGGGCGGTACGAGAAGCGCTTCGTATCCTCGGTCTATAACTGGCTTGCACGGCTGGTATTCGGACTCAAGGTCAGGGATATTAATGCACTCAAGACTTTCCGGCGCGAGGTGCTGGAGGAAATCCACCTGCGGCGGGACTGGCACCGCTATATCGTACCCCTAGCTGCATCCCGCGGGTTTGCCGTGGCTGAAATCCCGGTGTTGCTCCGGCCGCGTCACTTCGGCGTGCCAAAGTATTCGGGCGCAGGCCGAATTCTTATCGGGCTGTTCGACCTAGTCGCAGTCGGTTTTCAACTAACGTTCATGCGCAAGCCGATGCTCTACTTCGGCGTGCTCGGCACCGGTGCTTTGTTCTCAGGCCTGGTAGTTGGCATCGTCGCTGTCATACTCCGGCTATGTGGACACGGATTCAGGCCCCTGCTCTACCTCGTGTTGCTTCTGGTACTGACTGGGCTTGTCTTGTTCGCCGCCGGGTTTCTGGGTGAGTCGCTCGCCACTATCAGCGATCGGCTCGAGCGAATCGAGCAGGCGCGGCGAACTGCGAATGACCGGACGCGAATTCACGGTCCCCGACCTCAGGATTCCGGGTCACACCCGAAGCCTGCGACCGGAACCGGACCGGGGACGGATACAAGTTCCTGGGACAAGGCCTCTAACGATGCACAATGCACAAGGTAACCAGGGCCGCACCGGCATCCTCCGAGCCTGCCGGACCGCACACCGAGACCAGCGTCCTGAAACCGTCTCCAGCCAAGAAAGGTCTGAAGTCGCTAATCCGTGTTGCAGTATCGGTCGGTCTTCTGGCCGCACTTGTATTTCTCTTTCGCGACCGGCTGCCCCAGGCAGTAGGCTACATCCGGCACTTGCAGCCGGTGCCGTTGTTGCTCGCAACGCTGTGGTACGGACTTTTCGTCCTTGTATCAGCATGGCGCTGGCAGGTGCTGCTTACTGCACGCGGGCTGCGTTTCTCGACCTGGTATCTGACACGCGTCTTCGTGCTCGGGCTTTTCTTCTGCAAGCTGCTACCGACGTCTATTGGTGGTGACGTGATGCGCATCGCCTATACCGCACCAAAGGGTCGGGGGGTCGACGCTTTCTCGGCGACGTTTCTTGACCGGCTCATCGGATTTGTAAGCCTCTCCTTCCTCGCGGTAGCAAGCGCTCTTGTCCTGTTCGCAACACAGGGGCTCTGGGGCCAAAACCTCGCGCTGCGCAAGAATCACCTCGGAGCAGTTACCGCGAGTCTGCGCGGGGATCTGATGTTTGCCCTCTTGCTGCTAATCCTCGTGCTGCTTGTTGCCATGACCTTAATGCTCTTCAATGACCGTGCACACCGGCTGGTATCACTCTCGCTCGGTCGAGTCCGGTTTGCCGGCGTTGGTACGCTTCTGGACCGCGCCTACAGCGCCGTGAAGCAGTTTCGGAATCACTATGGGCCGCTTGGCGTCAGCTTCACTCTGGGAATCGGTGTGCAGACCTGCCTTTCTTTTTCCTGGTACCACTCGGCCCAGGCGGTCGGCGCCGCTGTGCCCCTAGTTTACTATTTGATCTTCATACCGCTCCTGAACATCGTTGTGAACGTGCCCTCCATTGGTGGCCTGGGTGTCAGAGAAGCATCTTTTGTCGCGCTATTCACCCAGAGCTGGGTATCTGGCGCATTGACCGACTCTCGCGCTTTCGCGATTGCGGTAGTCTTTCTGGCGCTGGACCTAGTATTTGCACTAGTGGGAGGGCTACTGTTTGCGTTCATGCGACGGCCGTCAGGTACCGCATGAAAGCCATATTACCCGGAGGATAGTAATGTTTCCCAGACCTAGACCGAACATCGAATCAATTCAGCCGTACAAACCGGGCAAGCCGGTTGAGCAGGTTGCACGCGAGCTGGGGCTACGCGGGCCGATTGATAAGCTTGCCTCAAACGAGAACTCGCTTGGTCCGTCACCCAAGGCGCTTGCCGCCCTGCGCCGAACCCTGCACGAACAGTACTACTATCCCGAAGATACCTGTTACCTTCTGCGTGAACGACTGGCAAAGCTGCATAAGGTGCCAATTGATTCGGTTATGGTCGGCAACGGCTCAGTCGAACTGATTAGCGCTGCCTGTCTGGCGTACCTTGAGCCGGGTGACGAAGTCGTCATGTCAGCTGGGTCGTTCATCATGGCGAAAATCAGTGCCAGAATAATGAACGCCCGGCTGGTCGAGGTACCCACCAAAGACTATGTCCACGACCTTGACCGCATCCTCGAAAACATTACCGAGAAGACGAAAATCCTATATCTGGACAACCCGATGAATCCGCTAGGTACGATAGTCACCAAGGACAAACTGGGCCGGTTCATCGAGAAGCTGCCGAATACGGTGCTGACGATTGTGGACAATGCCTACGCGGACTACATTGCAACGCGCAAATACCCGAACGCGGTTGACTACGTCAAACAGGGCCGGAACGTACTCGCCCTGCGCACTTTTTCAAAAGCACACGGTCTGGCTGGACTCAGGATCGGATACGGCATTGCCAACCCGGAAATCGTCGGTAACTTGGCCAAAGTCCGGTTACCGTTCAACGTGAACCGGGCCGCCCAGGCCGCGGCGCTGGCCGCACTTGACGACGAACGGCACGTCAACCGCAGCCGCCGTTACAACGAGGAGGGCAAGAAGTATCTCTACCGGGAACTTACCCGGCTCAACGTCTTTCATATTCCCAGCTACACCAACTTTGTTTTCATGAACTTCGCGCTCGACTCACAGGTAGTCTACGAGAAACTCCTACGGCTCGGCGTGATTACCCGCATGGTCAAAGAGTACGGATTCCCCAATGCGCTGCGGGTGACGGTCGGCACGATGGAACAGAACCGGCGGTTCATCGCCGCTCTCGGCCGAGTCCTTAAGGAACTACAGGAGACGCCGCAGACGTCATTCCAACCTAGGTCCTGACGCACGGCACCGAACCCGGCCTGGCTCGGAGTTCAGGTCGCGGTCGCTATTTCACCTGCCCGTAAGGAGTTCTTCGATCCTTACGAGCGCCTTTTGGATATTCTCAATCGAGTTTGCGTACGAAAACCGCAGGAATCCATCTCCGAACTTGCCGAAGCAGGTGCCGGCCAGGCACGCAACGCCCTTTTCCTCAAGCAAGCGGCTGGCAAGGACCTCGCAATCTACTCCTGTGCCCTCAATGTTCGGGAACGCGTAGAATGCCCCCAGCGGCTTCTTGCACCGAAATCCCGGCAGGCGGTTCAGGCCGTCAACGATAACGTCCCGCCGGCGCCTGAACTCCGAAATCATCGCATCAACCTCGTCCCGGGGACCGGTCAGAGCGTCTATACAGGCCCTTTGGGAGAAGCTGGCGGTGCAGGAGTTGGTATTGGTCTGAATCCGGGCCAGCTTCTCGGCCATTTCGCGCGGCATGATGCCGTAGCCGACCCGCCAGCCGGTCATCGCAAATGTCTTGGAGAAGCCGTCGAGAATGATGAGGTGGCGATGGATTTCCGGAAAACGGCTGATGCTCGCAAACTCGCCCTCGTAGAGTATCTCGGAGTAGATTTCATCGGATAGCACCCAGCAGTCGTGTTCTAGCGCAGTGTCAGCGATAAGACGCAGGTCCTCGGCCGTAAGCACTCCACCGGTTGGGTTCTGTGGAGAATTCAGAATAATGAGCTTGGTGCGGTGATTCACAAGTGCAGCGAGTTCCTCGGCGTCGAGTCGGAAGTCTCGCTCTTCACGCAGCCTTATCGGCACAGCGCGGCCACCCATGTACTGAATCATTGACTCGTATATCGGAAATCCCGGGTTGGGATAAATGACTTCGTCCGATTCCTCAACTAGGGCCATGATGGCGAATGCCATCACCGGCTTGGCCCCCGGTGTAACCACCACTTGGTCAGGGTCAAACTTGACCCCGCGCAGTTTGCCGGCATAGCGGGCAATCGCCTCGCGCAGTTCCGGCAGGCCCGCGGACGGACCATAATGGGTCCAGCCCTCGTCCAATGCACGTTTTGCGGACTCAACAATATGGCGTGGTGTGCCGAAGTCAGGCTCGCCGATTTCTAGGTGGACAACGTCCATCCTGCACTCAAGTGCTTTGGCCCGGCACAGGCAGTCGAATGCGGTCTCGGTCCCGAGGCGATTCATCCGTTCGGCGAGGCGTTTCATTTTGCTCCTCCGGACGACCCTTTCTTCACCTTCCCCCTGGTCGGAGCCCTGCCTGCGGCTGGTTTCTTTGTAACCGGTTTTCTCGCCGGTTTAGCTGTCCCAGCAAGTTCGCACAGCTCCCGTGCCTTGGCCGCGATATGTTCCGCCGAGACCTCGAATTCCCACATCAGCTCCCACGGTTGACCTGACTCGCCAAACCGGTCATGGACCCCGACACACCCGAACGCGAGCGGCTTACCGTATAGCTCGGGTGCAGTGAGTAACGCCCGAGCCACCAGGTTCGCCAGACCACCCACTTGGTGCTCCTCCGCAGTAACAACAACGCCGGTCTCAAGCGCAGCCCGCACAAGCGGAGCCGGGTCCAACGGCTTCAGGGTGTGAACGTTCAAAACCCTAGTCTCGAGTCCGTACTCCTGCTTTAGAATCCAGGCAGCGCGCATTGCCTCAGGCACCATCGGGCCGCAAGCCACAACTGTCAGGTCCTCGTGCTCATCCTTGTACCTGTCGGCCAGGGTCACGTCGAACGCATCGGCGAATCGCGGTTTCTCAGCCCGGAATCGGTACACGTTTGGCACACCCCAGACAAACGGTGTCTCCGGGCTCGTAACCACCGGTGTTGCCTCGCGGGCAAACCGGAGGTATTTCGGCCCCTTGACCTCCAGAAGCAGATATTCGGCAGCCCGCTGGGTCTCAACCGCATCACACGGCACCGACACATGCATGTTCGGCAGGCCACAGATCTGAAAAAGGTCTTCAAGTGCCTGATGGGTCGCTCCGTCCGGGCCGACCGATACCCCGCCGTGGGCGCCGGCGATGAACACATTGAAGTTGCCGTAGCACACAGTGGTACGGAGCTGGTCCAAGTTTCTGCCCGCTGCAAAAACGCCGTAGGTCCCAAACACCGGGAGTTTGCCTTCCTTAGCCAAACCGGCGGCAACATTCGTTCCGGACTGCTCGGCGATACCAACCGAAATCCACCGGTCGCACCTGCTCTCGTCACACTCAAAGAAGCGTGAGATTGCAATCGAGCCCGAAATGTCCGCGCCGATTGCAACAACCCGGCGGTCTGAGCCGCACTTCTCAAGCGCTGCGCCGAACCCAAGCCGGGTGGCCTTCATCTCGACCTTCATGTCTTCCTGCCGGTTCCAGAAGTAGTCACGGGAGAACTTCGGCACCTTGGCGGTCAGTATCTTCGTCGCCTCGGCCTGATAGGTTTCTGCTGCTCCAAGCAGTTTCTTGTAGTCCAGACGAAACTCCAAATTGAGCTCCTTCAGACCCTGAACCATCTGCTCGTGATTGGGCGCCTTGCCGTGCCAGCCTGCGACGTTTTCCATGAAGGACACGCCTTTACCCTTGGTCGTGTTCGCAATGATGACGGTCGGCTTATCCTTGACCTTGGCGGCCCGATCGAAGGCTGCAAGTATCTGGTGCATGTTGTGCCCGTCAATCTCGACGGTGTTCCAGCCGAAAGACCGGTACTTTTCGGCTATCGGCTCAATATTCTGTACGTCCTTGACCCAGCCGTCTATCTGGAGCCGGTTTTTGTCCAAGATGCAGCACAAATTATCCAACCTGAAATTCCCCGCCTCCATTGCCGCTTCCCAGATTTGCCCCTCCTGGTGCTCACCGTCGCCGGTCAGACAGTAAACCCGGCAGTCACGGTGGTCCAAGTACTTCAGGGCGTAGGCAATGCCGACCGCCACCGACAGGCCCTGCCCCAAGGAGCCAGAAGAGATCTCGACCCCGGGCAGCTTTAGCCGGTGCGGGTGACCTTGGTACGGCGAGTACAGTTTCCTCAGCCGAACAACATCTTCTACCGGGAAGTACCCTGCCATGCCAAGTCCCAGGTAAAGAGCGGGTGCCTTGTGGCCGGTGGACCAGATAATTCGGTCTCGGTCTTCCCAGTCCGGCCGTTCCGGGTCATGGCGAGCGACGTGCAGATATAGCGCCGCAGTGATGTCCATAATTGACAACGTGCCTCCGGCGTGGCCGGAACCGGCTGCACACAGAGCAACAAGGCTGTACCCGCGCATGAGGTTTGCGGCCTGTACGAGCGACGCCGGAGAGTATTCCTTTCTCACTTGACCGGTCTTGGAATCAACTATAGGCATCGGTTCACCCCCTGCTCATTGCTTAGGTATCTTCTGATAGTCCTCATAGAACTTCTTGATGCCAGCATCGGTCAACGGGTGCTTGATCATCTGGACCAGCACACTGTAGGGCACCGTGGCGATGTGGGCGCCCTGTCGAGCAGCTTCGACGACGTGGAGCGGGTGGCGGACGCTTGCGGCAATAATCTCACAGTTGAGGCTGTAGGAATCAACAAGCTCCACAATGTCCCCAACTAGCGATATGCCATCGTGGGAGATGTCATCCAGCCGGCCGACAAAGGGTGAGATGAATGTTGCTCCGGCCCGGGCAGCGAGTAGCGCTTGATTGACGGAGAATACCAAGGTGCAGTTCGTCATTATTTCTCTCTGAGCCAAACCCCTGATTGCTTTCAGTCCCTCCATGCACATAGGTATCTTGATGGCAACTTTTCTCGGATCGAGCTTGGCCCACTCCTCGCCTTCTATAACCATCCCGGCGGCGTCTTGGGAGACCACTTCGACTGAAACTGGGCCTTCGACCACCCTCAGAATATCCTTCACGCATTCCTTAAGTGGGCGCCCCGTCTTCTGGATCAGCGAAGGATTAGTTGTACATCCCTGCAAGATTCCCCAACTTGCCACCTCCTTGATTTCATTTATGTCGGCCGAATCTATGAAGATTTTCATACCATCCTCCTTTGATAATCCCCGTGTCCGGGGTTCGTTAGCTGCTCTGCCGTCGGGTGTCGGCCGGGAATTGCTTGGTGCATACTGCTTCGGACCATCGGCTGCTGGGGTCTGCCTTTACTGTGGAGGCAGTATAGCCGCACGTGTACCGAATGCAAGTGCTTCGTGATGTCTGCGCCAAGCGGATACGGCCTTTTCTTGTCGCCAATAGCGACTGCGACGATGAAGTCCCTCAAGTGGGCTGGGCCGATTCCAGCTTCGCTTCCTTGCCTGTATCCGGTCGCTCTCACAACAGCTGCGTTGATTATTCCTAAGCGGTCCCGCCACTAGTGTAGGGACACGCCCTTACGCCTTTTCTACCATCGCTCTCCCTTACCCTTGTATCTTTGGGAACCTCCGTTCGCAGCAAAAAAGATGACGCGTATAACTTGTTATAAAGGGTATTCGCTTACAACGCCTTAGTCTGTATCCGTTTGCCCAGCTTGGTGTGCTGTCAAGGGCGTCCACCGATTATTCCGTGCGGTGCGATTCCTACAGTGCGGGCTATGCTTCTAAACTGGAAGCGCTCGGTTCTGAACATCAGGCGCGTTCTGCCTGAGAACAGAAACAGTAATTTAGCAATGTGCTGCTGTTGATGCTGTTGAAGGGTGTGGATACTGGGTAATGCTGTATACGTGAGGCTCCAAGTAGATGGGGATAAAGAGTGGATAGTTTGATGGAGCAGTACACCAGAGAACGTAATCGCCACTTGTGCCACTGTGTTATCCACTGTCATCGAGCTATTCTAGAGGTAAGCTGATCTAGCTGATGGGCAAAGGCTGGATCCAACGCCCTCAACTGCTCGACTTTATCGATAGCATGCATGACCGTAGTGTGATCTTTGTTGCCAAGACAGCGGCCGATTTCCTTAAGCGACAGCGTAGTATTAGCACGGAGAAGATACATCGTAACCTGCCGGGCCAATGCGAGTTGTTTAGTACGGCTGCGCCCCTTGATGTCTGCGACACTAACACCGTAGGTGCTAGCCACAGCTTCCACGATGGCATCTTGAGTTATCGGCTGCTGTTGGGCAACGAGGTCCCTGAGCGCTGCCTCGGCGAGGGCTAATGTTACCGGACTGGCGCTGAGTGATGCCATCGCAAGAATCCGCGTCAGGCAACCCTCGAGGTCACGGACGCTGGTCCTAACCCGTGCTGCTACGTAGTGAGCAACTTCGTGCGGCAGCTCGCGCTCCTGTTGAGCAGCCTTCTGCTGGAGGATTGCAATTCTAGTCTCAAGGTCAGGGGGCTGGATGTCCACTACAAGCCCGGAACCGAGCCGTGAGGCAAGCCTTTCCTGCAAGGTCGGAATATCCCTTGGAGGCCTGTCGCTCGTAAATGCAACTTGGCTGCCGGCGTCGTGCAGGTGATTGAACATGTGGAAGATCTCTTCCTGAAGCCTTTCTTTGCCGACAAGGTAGTGTATGTCGTCAAGCAGGAGCAGGTCTAAACTCCGATACTTGCTCTTGAACTCAAGGCGCGTGCCTTTCTGGATTGCGTGGATGAGCTCAAGAAACAGTGTCTCGGCCGCGGCGTAGTAGACTTTAAGGTTGCGGTGCGTCTGAATCGCATGGTTGCCAATTGCTTGGAGCAGGTGTGTCTTGCCTAAGCCCGCACCTCCGTAGAGGAATAGGGGGTTGTATGCGGAGCCCGGCCTTTCAGCCACGTTTCTAGCCGCGGCGTATGCGAGCCGGCTGGACTCGCCGACTACGAAGTTAGCAAAGGTGTAGCGCGCTTGCAAGCGACCGTTCTCGGGCTTCGGGTTGCGGGGGTCGTGGCCGGACCTGGAGGAACCGGAAGCTGAGGAATATGACCGCACTCTGAGCCGGGCCGCATCCGCTACATCCCTGGCGCGGTATGAGACCGCAAGGCGGTTACGGGCTACGGCGCGGAGCGCTGTCGCTATCTCGGCAGAGTAGTGCTGGCCGATCCATTCGGCAAAGAACGAATTGGGCACCTCAACCGTAATTGAATCCTGGTTGAGTTCAACTCCTCTGGTTGGGGCTAGCCAGGTGTCAAACGCCTCCCGGCTCACCCGCAGCTTGAGACAGTCGAGTGCCTGAGCCCACGTTTCAGCGGCGGCGTTTGAACCGGTGCCTTGGGCAGGCAGTCCTTGGCCCGCGAGTCGAGAAGACCCCGACGAAACCAGATCTTTGCTCACAGTATCCACAGATTTATCCACATTACTAAGACAGGCAACTTACGACTAACAAATAAGTTAGGCCGTTGGCCGTACTTTATCCACAGAATTCCTAGTTGTGGTTGCCTGGGGCATAATAGACAGGCGGAGTAGCGTGTCAAGAGAAAAAGGACATGTGGGCGGCTGCAATGCCGGTCAGATATTGCGCCATGTGGTTACGGAGACGGCGGCATTAGAAGTTACTCGTGTACCAACTCGCTGTTGGCCCGTAGCGTATAGTGCGCATCATCGAGCGACACTGCACGGTGCGCAAGTTTGTGAAAATTGTGTGTTCCGGCGGCTAGTCTTTCGGCCGGGTTGCGCCTGTGTGGGCAGCAGCAACCTGGCCCAGGCAGATGCCGCCGTCATTCGCCGGCACGAGCCGATTGAACAGTATCCGCAGTTTGGCACGGGCAAACCCGCGACGCAGCTGTGCCCGCAACACGCTGTTTTGCAGGGCACCGCCGCTCAGGATGACGGTGCGTACGTGAAAAGCACGAGCCAATCTCGTTGCTGCGGCTGTCAGCGCATGGTTCACCCGGCAGTGAAAGCGGGCCGCAACAGCATCTGGTGGCAGTCCGATTCTGATGTCTTCAAGGACGCGCCGGAGGAGCGCCCTTGCGTCAATGGTGAGCGGGATGTTGGGCGGTCCTAGGCGAGCGCCAGACGTTGGCAGGCAGGTGTCGGGAGCTCGAGGGCCTGGCTGGGACCAACTTGACCGAAACTCCGTACGCAAGTCGTTATACCAGAGCGGGTGGTCATGTGTGTTTGCTAACGTTGCTGCTGCGGCGGCTTCGAGCGCTATTGCGGCCTGGCCCTCGAAGCTGGCGTGTCGGCAGATACCCGTGATGGCTGCGACGGCGTCAAACAGCCGACCAATCGATGAGCACGGCACGAACTGGCCGGGCAATGGCCTATGGCCCTGCCCTATCTGAACTCGGTACGCGCGAGCAATTTTGGTGGGGTCAGGTACGAGCTCTCCTGATAAAGGGAGGTTCATGTACGATAAGTGTCCAACCCTGCGCCAAGCAAGGTCGGGTTCGACGAGAATAATCTCGCAGCCCCAGACCGCGCCGTCGGTTCCGTAACCAGTTCCGTCCAGGGCGATTCCAAGCGTCCGGCTATGCAGCCCGTATTCGGCGGCAACCGAAAGAATATGGGCATAGTGGTGCTGGACACGAATGAGCTTGGCCCCCCATTTTGCCGATAGCCGCTGCGCGAGGCGAGTTGAAAAATAGTCCGGATGCAGGTCGCAGACAACGAACGCCGGCTTTATGCCCGTCAATTTCATAAGCCGGTCAAGCGCCTCGAGAAAGAAGCGCTCGGTACCTTCCGAGCCCATATCGCCGATATGTTGGCTAACATATGCGCGGTTGCCCGACGCCAGGCAGAACGCGTTCTTTGAGTCCGCACCAACAGCGAGGGTTGGATGTTTCACGTGAAACATCGGACTGAGTTCCACGGTCAGTGGCACGTAGCCGCGTGCGAGCCGGACCGGCAGAACTGAATCGGTGTGCCCGGCCTCCATGTGGGTACCAGTCATTACCACCGAATCATCGCAGCGGTTCGCAATCGGCCGGTCGTGGGTTAGAATAAGGTCCACAACGTCGCCAAGGTCTGCAACCAATTCTTGCTCAGTTGAGGCTATGGGCGAACCCTTCGGGTTAGCGCTGGTCATTACGAGAATGACTGGTTTCCTGCGGACCTTTCGTAGGGCGCGAAACAGGAGTATATGCAGTGGCGTACAGGCGAGCATAATGCCAAGCCGGCTATTGCCGGGTGCGATTGAGGGGGAAATTTTTGCCCTGCCTGCTCGGCGCGACTTCGCTAACAGGACAATGGGTGCAGCGGGAGAGGTAAGTAGTTTCGCCTCAGTTGGGTTAACGCGGCAGACAAGCCGCGCAACAGCAAGGTCTTCGCACATCACGGCGAACGGTTTTGCTGGCCGCGCCTTACGTTTTCGTAGTAACCGAACGGCTCGTGTGTTTTCCGCGTCGCATGCGAGCTGGAACCCTCCTAAGCTCTTGATTGCGACGACCTTGCCGAGCGCGATTGCACGCGCGGTTGCGGTTAGCGGGTCTTGCGTATTGTTGTAAGGTTTACCGTCTGGGTGCAACAGACGAAGCTGCGGGCCGCATATCGGGCACGCATTTGGTTGAGCATGGAATCTGCGGTCAGCAGGAGATTGGTATTCGCGGTTGCAGTCTGGACACATGCGGAACGAGCGCATGGTGGTATTGGTGCGGTCGTATGGCAGCGATTCGATAATTGTGTAGCGTGGTCCACACTGGGTACAGTTTGTGAATGCGTATGAGAACCTGCGGTTCTTGGGATCGAGGATTTCATCTGCGCAGTCGGGACAGGTGGCCAAGTCAGGCAGTACGTCAATCCCCGTTGGTCGCTGGCCGGTGCTAGGTCTAATCGAGAAATCGGGGAATTTGGGTGCCCAAATGCGGCGGACAGAGAACTCGGCAACGAGTGCAAGACGGGGCGGGTTTTGTTTTAGCCTTTCGACGAACTCTGCGACCCTCTTACCTTGTGCGAGGATCTGCACGCCACGGTCGGTGTTCGAGACCGTGCCCGTAATGCCCATAGAAACAGCAAGGCGATAGACGTAAGGACGGAAGCCAAGACCTTGGACACGGCCGTTGATTAGAATCCGGCAAGAAGGAGCTTGTTTGGTATAACACATTGTAAATACGTCACTTACTTGCAGACGTGCTCAGGTGCGCCCAGGGTGCTGGGCTTTATTCCGGCCCTTTGTCCCCTGTGCTGTCTGGGTGCGGAGTTTCGGTTGCTTTGGCTGCGGAGTTTGTGTGGTGGGGCGCGCCCGTCCTGTTTGCGGGCTCGATGAGTTCTTCTTCCTCCGGCGACTCGAGCAGGTTCTTCTCATCTTTCTTTCTTGCAAGAACTACGTAAGTGAGCGTGTTGGCGCTGTACCAAACCGAACAGCCGTAAGCGAGTACGGTTACGGCAACACAGTACAGGGCAACGCCAATAAGGAGTGCGGCGACGTCACCGGCCCAGTTGACCGAGACGTACTCGCCGGGGAGGTACAACTGGGGAACACCGATGATGTTGGCGAAGGACTCGAAAGCAGATCGAACAGCACCAGGTGTCCAGCTCGGCAGCGCCACCTTGAAGTAGTAAGCGGCATTTGACATTGCCTCGCTGAGTTTGCCGCCCATGAAAAGTGCGAGTATGAAATGTCCGATACGGACAGCCAAGCTGGTTGCTACGCCGAATGCGAGCGTGCCGACTTTCGCAAGTCCGGCCGCGGTGCCGAGATACAGGCATAGTCGAGCGGGCTGCTCGTTGGCGCAGGAGAACACTTCAAAGATGGTATCGAAGGTATCATTCTTGGTGGCGCCGACGATTGAGGGGCCGATAAGTAGGCCAAAGGCCAGTACGATACCCAGATAGAGGATGAAGAAGGAAGCGGCAAGAGCGGGGACGGCCAAGAGAGCAACGAACATCTCGCCGAAATACGGGATGGCGCCAAGCGCGCTCAGGATGAGGCCGAACACGGCGATAATGAGAATGAACGCGAGAACGAGCGCGGGACTGCCAAGCACCGAGGACCATTGCCGGAATGCGAACCGAAACGCCTCGCGGGATTCATAGAATTCATCCCCCCGAAGCTGTTCGAACGTAACTTTAGACACCGCAGTTCCGCTCAGGAGCACGCTCGCGATGAAGAGTAGGACGCCGATGCCGTACAGGGTCCAGGAGTACCATGGGAAGGTCGCAAAGAAGGGTTCAGGGAATGGTAGAAGGCGGTACGCTTCCCAAACCGTCACCAAGTCGCAGCCGGCAGCCAGGTAGGCCAGATAGGTGAGTAAACCATAACCAGCAAATCCTACCAGCAGTCCAATGAACATCATCCATATCTTCTTAGCCGAGAACCCGAGCCTGAGGCTGCGGAAAACGTCTTTATAGTTGAAATGGAGCTTTGTCATGCATTCTCCTTTAGCCAGCAATCATATGCGGTAGTTGTCTCGCGATCCAGAGCATCAACCCGGCGAGTCCGCCCGCAAGGACGTAGAAGACCCAGCGCAGCGGAAATTGATATCGGCGAGGCGGGAAAAACCGCCGCTCAAACCGGACCATTTAGACATCCTCGAAGCTTATGACGTCCGACGCCCGGCGCTTTGCTTCGGGAATCAGGGACTGTTCCGCTTCTAGTCGGGGCTTCCGGGGTTGCCCCGGATTCCGGGCATTTGGCGCCCGGCGCTCTGCGCCGTCTCGTCCGCGTGCGGACACCAAAGTTATGCTAACGGTCGTCCCGGGTTTGTCAATAGCTGACTACCCCCGAACCGGAGTGGGCCGCGAAATCCACGAGCCACGCGAATCCAAGCGTTATACGCCTCAGGCTATCCAACTCCCGGCGCTGGGTCGGCTAGCGGGTACCCTTAAGTCTGTTGTTCCATTTTTGGCTGTTTCATGGCGGGTTTGGGTTAACGAGCGAGCACGATGCGCTCGGTCCGCTGCCGGAGGTGCGTGGATACCCGCAGGAAATATATGCCCTCGGCAAGACCCGTGCCCGCGACATTGCCGAGCTGCCACTTGATATTGTTTGGTCCAGGAGCGAGTCTGGGAATCGGCAGTTCGCCGAGCGCACGTCCGGTGAGGTCGTAAAGCACGGCGCTTTGCAGAGGGTCATCAGGCGAATAGTTAATTTGTAAAGCGATGAAGTCCGGTGCGGGGTTGGGACTGACCGACCAATCTGATACCAGTCTTGCCATCACCGGCTCGGCAGTGCCAACAAGCTGACCGACCGGGACTGACCGGCGGTACCAGTACTTGGCCTCTGGTCCGAGGAACCCTCTGCCAGGGTCCTCATCCACGATGAACAACCGGTCGTCGGCCCAGGAGCGGAACAGCACCGGGTTGCTTCCGGCAGCCTTGGGTCTGACCAGGAGCCAGTACTGAAAGTTGGTTCCGACTGGCAGCCGGTTCTGCCACTCGTAGCCCGCCTGCCACTCGATTATTCGGTGGCCTTGACTCGAACGCTCCACTACGCGGCCGACACCTGGACCTGACGTCTGCCAGTGCACCACATCGAAGAGGCCTGTGTCAAGAGCCACGGCGAGCCCGGTTCGGTAGGGGCTGTAGCCGGCGGTATTACGAATTAGGAAATGCAGGGTGTCGGCCCGACCGACGTAGAGCGTGTCCGGCCAGGAAACCGCGGCGGTCAGAAGCTCGGTTGGGCCAAGTTCGTAGTCGCGGTGGTTGACGTAGATCGGGTTGGTTACGCCCTCGTAATCAGCCCCAAGCTCAGCGCACAACTCGACCCGGAAGAAGTTCCGGTCAGCAGACGAGAAAGTACGAGACCATTCGTATTCAAAGTCACCGCCGGTCCAGAGCGTCTTGGAGTATATCTCGCCAGACTTGTCGAATACATAGACCACGTCAGTCCAGTCCGCATCCTCGACCTCAAGCCGGAACCGGACTGTCTTCGAACCCGTGCTCACCCGGACGTGTTCGCCCATGACAATGTCCCAGGAACCATTGTTGTTCGTGTCGGCGTAAAGCCAGAGCCGGGAGTTGTCCGGAGTGTCAAAGACCATTACCGTACCGAGTTTGGTATATTTGAGAATGGTGTCAGGATGATTGGATGGCGCCCATACAAATGAGCACGACTTGAGTGGTGCTTCGCCCGGATAAATGCCGTGGTAGTCCGAGCAGCCTGCAGCGGCAATGGTTGCACCTCCCGACAGTAGTTCCTGCCACCAAGCGACCGCCTGTGCATCCGAGTCTAGCCCCCCTGACCTCCGACGCCCGGAATCCGGGGCAACCCCGGAAGCCCCGACTAGAAGCGGAGCAGCCTCTGATTCCCGGCGCAAAGCGCAAGGTGGGAAGTAAGTGAGTGAGTTGAAAACCTCAAGCCAGTCCAGCCCAGGGTCAAGGGCCGGCCGGCGCAGCCACTCCATTGTCGGATCAGTAGGGTGATTTACCTGTATCATTGCGCCGCGCCAAGTAGCTTCGTCAATCATGTCGTGGATCGAACCGTGGGGAAGTGTATTCGCTCCCTGGATACCGACCAAGCAGGCATGACCTGAATCAGTTGTCCACTCGTACCCGCGGATGACAGTCATATTGCCGACGTCGTGGAAGGCGGTATCGTAGCACTGGCCGAGGGTTTCATGGTCAGTCACGGCGTATGCCCGGCCACCGTCGGCCAGCGCTGCCTGAAGCAGGTCGTGCACTGACAGAACGCCGTCTGAGTAGGTCGTGTGCGCATGGAACGATGAGACGTACCAGGCCCGGTCGCTGACCCAGGTGCGTAGCCTAAATTCGCTGCCGCCATCAGCTGGAAAGATATCCAACTGGTTGACCCCGGGCTTCAGTAGGGATGCGAAGTCACTCAAATCCAAGGTGCGGATGATGGTACGGGGGGTTGGTCCGGGCATGACCGTTCTCAAGATCGTACCGTTGAGCGATATTGTAAATTGTTCGATGCCCTCGATTCCTAGAAAGAAACCAACTAGCTGACGTCCGGCTGGAACCTGCACGTTCAACCGGGCCACGCCATCAGTTGTCCGGACCGAGCCATCGTAAAGCACACAATCGCGCTCGAGCGGCGAAAGCGCGAAAGCGAGGCCAGACAGGGCAAGTATAACAAGAATCGGCAGACGTGGCATAGTGTCTTTCATAACCCGTATCGCTAGGCACAAGAGCGTAACTACACCGCGTACGACCGTCAAGCGAAGACTAGCTAGAGATAGGCGAGGCTCTACTCAACCAAAACACACCGGGCGGTCGAGGCCTGTTTTCCATCAGCCAGTCTGAGGAGATACACTCCGGCCGGAACTTTGGCACCAGTGGCGTCACGGCCGTCCCAGATTGCGTTTGGCGCACCACGCTCGGTGCTGGATACCAGGAGTGCCCGTACGCACCGGCCGGCAGCGTCGAATACGGACACTGCCGCATGCTTATCTGCTGGTTGATTCGAGAGCTGCAACGTGAACGGGCCGGCACCGATGCTTGGAACCAAACCGGTCACACGTACCGGTCGGGTCCGCCCCGGCTCCGCTACGCTGGTCGGTATGTAGGCGCCGGCGAGCTTTGCGATTGTCGCGACTGCGGCACGGGTTGTTCGTGCGGCCAGAGGCCAGTTGTTCGTGCCACAGTACCGGTAGTACAGCGGACCGATGGTGTCGCCGGTGGTGTGGTATGCAGGCGTGAAGTCGCATTCGATACCCATCAGCGCCGGGTAGCCGCGTTTCAGGAACGAGTAGTGGTCGGAGTTGGCTGAAGGGTTGCTTTCGAGCACCCGGTGAGTTCTGAGGCCGGCAAAAGTGTCGCCGTTCGCGATGTAGGCATCAACCAGCCATGCGCAGGCCGGGTTCGACGTCTTGCCCAGCACCTCGAGCGAATCCCGACCCTGGCGGCCATAGGAAATCATGTCGAAGTTCAGCGCGGCCTTGATTGAGTCGCCACGACGGTACGCGCGGGAGCAGAAGCTGTCTGAGCCCCAGAGTCCTTGTTCTTCGCCGGTGAACCCGATGAAGTACACGGTATTTGCGAACTCGACGTCGGCGAATACCCGGGCGGCTTCGACAACCGCGGCTGTTCCCGAACCGTTATCATCAGAGCCCGGGCAGAAATCGTACTGACCAGTCTGGACTGTGGCGTCAACGTGCGCACAGATGACGTAGATCGGCCGGCGGTTCGTGCGGCCGAACTTGGCGCCAATAACATTGGGCGCGTAGCCGGACCGCCAGGTTTCGAGTGCGGTCGAGTCGCAGTTGTAGGCCACAAACTTGGCCTGCACCCACTCAACTGCGCGTCGGCATGAGTCGCGGGTTGAGTAGCGAGTGCGAAAGTTCTGCAGACGCCGGATATGCGCGAGCATCGAGTCGTCGTTCACGCGGTTTACAAGCTCCCAGACGAGGCTGTCCGGCACCGCCTGCGGTACAGGCGGTGGTTCATCCTCTCGGTAAACCCACGGCTCGGTTCCGACCCACGAGTAGTGAACCCGGTGCCGCTCCAGTTCGAGCGCCTGCATTTCGTCGGTCTCGAGCAGGACACCGGAAGGGTGGTGCATGAGCACGCGGCCGGCGTTCGAGAGTTCGGGCAAGTCGGCTCCGCGGGTGGGCGTCACGAAGACAAACATCTTGTCACAGGCTTGCTCGGCCAGTATCTGATAAGTGAAGGTGCTTCGGCTGAGCTCCTCGCGTGTGGCAACCACGAGGCAGCAGCCATCGAGTTCTTTCACAACCGACAGACCAGCATTGGCGATGTCCCGTCCGCCTTGGCCCTCAAGAAGGTCCACCTTGGTAAGATAGTTCGGCCCGGCCCAGGCGAGACTCAGGAAAATAGCTATAAAAAAAGCTGTCCGCATCGGTTACTCCTTATCTTCTTCATCTAGGCAAGAGACTTTCGACCATAGAACTATGATAGGGCACAACAAAGGCGTGTCAAACCTGTATACACGTCCCCCTAGCGCCGATATAGAACTACAACAAAGAAGGCTGCTCCTCTCTTCGCCTTGTGGGGGATGTTTGTGCATATCCACTAGACGCAGGTGACTGAAGAGAAGCAGCCGCTTCTTTTCGCCCACAATAGGATTCCAATGTCGGGACTAGGGGAGAAGCGAGTTAGGGTGGCATTCGCCTTGCCTCGTTGGTGTTGCCCACGACTATGCGTCGCTGTGAGACGAGAGCGCCTCGCAGTAGCACCGGGGTTGCGTGTGGTCCCTCGCGGTCACTCATGTGCAGCGACCTCTTCGGCCCGGAGGCTGAAGCCCGGCCATCGACTGTCAAGTCAATCAAGAATCCGTGGACCCGACTGACCGTTCAACGACCAGGAACTTCCTGAAGCCGGTGCCGTTCAGGAAGCACCAAGAGCCGGAGGTGTTAGCTTGTTGACCGTGGCAAAGCGATGAAGACACCCACCCATCAAGCGTCGTTTGACTGGCAGATGGTCGAGAAGCCGGCCGACCCAGAGGCAGACGAGCCAGTGGGCACACCAGACAATGTCCTCACCTGCTTGCACCGGTGGGCGTGGCGTCAGGACGAAAACCTCGTGTCTGATGACTTCGCGTTTGTTCTCCGC
Source organism: candidate division WOR-3 bacterium (assembly GCA_039801365.1). NCBI lineage: Bacteria > Pseudomonadati > Caldifarciminota > Caldifarciminota bacterium. Next base: position 53,099 of record JBDRUN010000002.1, on the reverse strand, counting down.
CACTTGCTTAGGTATGAGCACGACTCCGCACGGCGCGTCATTAGGGCTCTCACTGACGGCGTCGTGTCGCTAGACGACGCCCAAGTCCCCTGGATGGGTGTTACCACGCAAGTCTCGAAGGAAGAAGGAACGCCTGACATTGCCATTAGGTGTCCCGATGCGCTTGTTCTCGTCGAGGTCAAGGTTTCGTGGATTGTGGATAAAGACCAACTGCGGCGCTACCGGGAATTGCTAGACCGGAGTGGGTCCGCGACCAAATTGCTGACGCTGCTCACGAAGAGCGGCGACAAGGAATCGTTGCATCACAAGCCGGACGCTTGGCTGGCGTGGGCTGACCCTGCCGCCGTGCTTGAACAGCTCTCGCTTCGGAAGCCGTCATCCGACTTCTTGATGAAGCAGTTCTTGGGTTCTCTTAGAGAGGAGAGAGTAGGCTGGGAACTCAGGCAAGGTGTGAATGCGCTGTGGTATCTGCACACGATGCTGGGGGAGGCCGCCCGTGAGCTAAATGCTGACCCCGAGCCGACCGTTGGCCAGCAACACGCTGGCTGGTGGCTGCATAACAAACAGTTCTGGCTAGGCGTGTATTGGGACAAGCCGTCGACATTGGTGTTTGAAACCACAGATAGAGTCAAACTCGACGAACAGACCACCAGAACCTTGGGTCGCGGCGATGTCAGGGAGATAGGCCGAGGGGCGAGACGACGCATTCGGTGGACTATCAGTGCGGACTTGGAGGGAGAGGATACACACTTTCTCTCGCGCTCAAAGGAGAGACAACTGCTATTCGTCAAGTCTTTCCTCTGCGAAAGTCTGAGTGCTGTTGACACGATTAGAGCCAAGTAGGGGCGCAGCACATCGTCCGTAGCGGCTACGTCTCACGTAGATGTCTTGGCTCCCAGCCGTTGCTGCGGTTGGCTGGAGCGTCCTGTTCATCGCGCTCGGCGTCTAGGCCTTGTCGCTGAAGCACACGAAGCGGTGGGTCGCCGTTCTCATTGAGATGCTCGGGGTCATCCCCTTGCTCTACGGTCTCTATGGGGGCGCAGCTTTTGCTTTCACGCTAGCTAGGGTATGGAGGTAGGATGACGCCGCGCCCGGCAGGCCGTGCTCACGGCAGGTCCACATCTGCCACCACACGTCGTCCTGAGACTTTGGTTGTCAGACCGAGGGCATGTCCCGGTTCAATTGCGGTGGGACACTATTATCCACGGGAATATCCGACGTCCTCCTCGGCAACGTGTTGAACCGCACCCGTGTGACCAACTGCTGTCTGGGGCGTTCCGGTCCTAGCCGGGTCTTCCCTTTCTTGAGGCAGCAGGTGTTGAGCGAGGTCCTTACGTCTATGGTCCTCGTGATGTGCGGTCTCCTTGCGTTTTGGCAGCAGTATCCTACAAGGGTTGCACTGCATACCCATCTATTCACGAACGTCGACCGGCCCGCCAAGCCTCTACCTGCGGGTCGTGTTGAGAAGGTTATGCCTCAAAGGTAATGCCTCAGAGGTAATACATCAGCGGTAGCTGCTTAGGAGTCCTTCCCATGTGCAAGCGCCAGCTTGCGGAAACCTCGGGACGAGAGCACGTCAGAGACTCGGTGCTCGTCGTCCCACGCGAGCTTCTGGGCGAGGTAGTATCGTGTGCCGCGCTCCGGGTCGTAGACGTCGATGTTGGCTCTGCCGTAGCGGCTCTCCCACCACGCCTTGACAACTGACGGTAGCAACTTGCTGCCATCGTGATACTGGCAGTGGCCCATCAGGGAGTGGAAGTAAACTACACCCCGGTTCGGCTGCAACTCCGAGACCAGAAACCACTCGACTCGATGACCAAGCTCACGTCTTAGAAGATGATTGAGTTCAATCCAAGCTGCCTCGGCTTCCGCGTGACTGAGTGGTCTGGCGAATGTCAGCGTTAGCCATAGGTCGAATATGAAGCCATCAAGGTATGCGGCCCACGCCCGAACGAACTGCTCATGCCGGGATGATTCGTGCCTATCCATCAGAACTGCTCAGACCGGTCGACTTAAAGGTCTCCCCGGTGTCCGGCGTCTTCTCAGGCCCTCTGAGTCCCTCCGACTCGTAGACAATCTCATTCGTGCTCGGGTTGACCGCCAGAAACTGAAACCCGCAGAGCTTCTCGACCCGCCTGAAGTAGCCAACAACGTCCTTCGTGATGTCTCGCGGGTCAGGTGGTTGGCCATATAGTCAAGCGCAATCAGCGACAGAGCGTGGGAATCGACAGACGTGTGCCCTTTCTCCTTGGCAATCTCGATGGCCTCGGCCACCGTCCTCTTCTGGTCTTCATACAGCCCGAAGGTCACGCGGGTCGCCTTCTCAGCTGTGCCTTGGGGAGCCGCCCCAAGGCGTCGGACGGCACCTCCCTGCCCGGCGTCGCCTCGCTCCACAACTCCGTCTGGCCACTGTGCGCCTCAGACAAAGGCTCCATCGAACGGCCGTTCTTGTGGGATGACTGCCGTGGGTGGTATCCGGTCGCGGGCTGCCAGTAGAAGTTCGACCGGCGCTTGCGTGGTAGGCCTGCCGACCAACTAGCAACGTATCTACACTCTACTATCCATAGTTGAACTCCTTCCAAACGCTGTCGGTCTTCTCTCTGAACGACTCCACCCTAGCCGTGATTGTCTGACGCGAACGAACTAGCTGCTCGCAGCCGATTCGACTGCGCGCCTCGTCTTGGGCGTGTGCCGTCCGTTCAGAGCGTTCTCCGCGCGAACGGCACACAAGCGTGCCGAGCTATCAACCTTATCTTGGGGGACTTACCTTTGGGGCAGGGAATGGGACCGGTCCGGGTCGAACGGACGACCGGCTGATTATGAGTCAGCTGCTCTGACCAACTGAGCTACGGGCCCCAGCCAAAGGGTAGCATAATCGCCCCCGTAGTCAAGCCAGCGATCGCTCGCCAGGGCCAAAGTGGCCGCAACGTACATGAAAAGTGCAACAACTTCTACCACCGAGGCGTTACGTGACTACACTGTCATGTTTGAGGCGCGCCCGTCCGTCAAGGTTTGGCCAGTGGTTCCTACCTCTTCGTCTCGTGACATTCGTAGTTTCGCTGCCAATTTACATCAGCTTTCGGGCCGCTCTGACATGGAAGCAGACACGCAGCAATTACCACTGTTTCCTGCATCCTGGAGTTTCCAGCTTAGGGTACCGGGTGTCCGATGTCCACCGGGGATATGGTACCATCAGGGAACGACTGCTTGACGGCGGAGAAAATGAGCGTAGGCTGTATCCAGTGTGTCCGGAGAAGACGTCAGTGACCGGCAAAGACCCGTCGCTCGCAGAGGGGCGCCGTTTCTGGACCACGAAGCGTCTAGAATAGGAGGTAGTGTGAAAGCAGTAGCAGTGCTGGTTCTAGCCACATGTCAGGCGTTCGCCGGTGTTGTAGCGGTCACGGTTTCGCTATCACCGGCTGACGTTGGTTTGAAGCAACTGGACAGGTTTGCAATGGTGAGTCTGACAACAGACCAGCCAGGCGTAGTTGCCACGTGGACAACTGAACCGGGCAAGCCGCTCTTGCCGGTGCTTTCCGGCAACGTGCTGATTCCGGCTGGAGCCGATGTCGAACGTATCGAAGTCTTGCCACTTGAGCGAGTGGAGCTGGCCCAGGGCGTGAGTGTCTATCCGGTGCAACCGATGCGGCCATTGTCCCAGTTCAATGATGTACCATTCGTGGAGCCAGACAAGTTGACCTACTCGAGTGAGGCGAAGTACCCGGCTGAAGCGCTGACCGCAGTGCCAGCCGGGTCCAAGGCCGGTTTCCGGATTGCCGGTTTTCTCTACTGTCCGTTCGAGTATTTTCCAGCATCAGGCCGACTCGTACTCATCAGCCGGGCAAGGGTGATAGTGAGCTATCATGAGAATTCGCTGCCGGTAACGGTTCTGACTCCAAGCCAGCTCGATTTCGCGGCCGAGGATGTGGCTCGGCTGGTCGCAAACCCTAAGGACTTGGCCCATTTTGCACCACCGGCCGTTGAGAAAGACGCAAAGGAAACCGACGTTCTGATGTTCACCAGCTCAACATTGGCTCCAGCACTTGCCGGCATCCGGTCTTGGCTCATGCGTAAAGGATACTTCACCGAAATCGTGCGGACCGATACGATTTCTCTTCCGGGTCGTGACGTACCGGAGAAGATGCGCAATCTGGTGAAGCGGAAGTTTCAAGATGAGGGGCTGAAGTACGTCATCCTTGCCGGCGATACCCAGCACTGCAAGCTGCGTTATGGCTACCTACCCTACTCCACCTACAACGTACCCGCGGACATGTACTTCGGGGACCTGGACGGCACCTGGGATGCGAACAACAATAACAACTTCGGCGAGATGACCGGCGATTCAGTTGATCTGTTCCATGACGTGTACGTCGGAAGGCTGCCCTTGGACGACGCCACGAATGCGGCCAACTTTCTCCGCAAGGATACGACCTATGAAATCTGTCCGGATACCGCATATCTCAACAATGTGATACTACCCGGCGAGGTACTGTGGTCCAATATTGACTACCACGGCAGCATCGTGAACCAGAACATCGCCAGGATGCTAAATGCCGCCTGGCCTTGGGAAGTTGACTCCGGTCTAAACATTGGCTCCTCCAGGGTCATCAGCGGAGTCAATGCGGGACGGCATCTTTTCCATTTTGCCGGCCACGGTTCAGCGACCGCATTCGGCTCGACCTTCTCGACCTCAAATCTTGCCTCGCTCACGAACGTCGCCAAACCGTGCATCGTCAACACGATGGCGTGCGACTGCGGCTGGTTTGATCAGTCCACCGACTGCCTGGGCGAGCAGTTCATAAATATCACCAACGGTGGCGCGGTTTCGACGATGTTCAACGCCCGTTACGGCTGGGGCGCGCCGCCCTGCCAGGGTCCGAACGAGAATATGAACTGTGCATTCTTTCACAACTACCTTGCAGGCATGACCCAGGGCCGGGCGCACGGCTTGGCAAAGGATTTCCTGCGCAATGAGTCTTTTAGCCAGATGACCGCACGCTGGGCAATGTACACGAACACGCTCCAGGGTGACCCGACGATGATAATGTGGCGCAGCGCGCCTGAACAACTTGCGGTTACTCATCCAGACACGATTCCGGCAATGCCGCAGGTGCTTGAGGTTTCAGTGGACTGCGGTGACGAACCAGTCTTGGGTGCGCGCGTGGCGGTCACGCATCTTGGCGAACTGGTCGGCCGGGCTGTTACCAACCCGCTCGGCACAGCTCATGTTCCCCTTGCTACGATCGAAGACACCTGGACTCTTGGCATTACGGTCACGGCCCAGGACGCGCGGATTTACCAGTCGGTCATCAGAACCAAGACCGGCTCGAATGCGCCGCTTGTCGTTATTGCGCGCAGCCGGGTGGCTGATCCGAACGGCCGGCTTGACCCGTACGAAGAATCAGATTTGTACTGCGTTGTTGCCAATCGGGGCGCAATGCCGGCCGACTCGGTTTCCGGCACTCTGACGACAACATCGCCATGGGTGACGGTGATCAATGCGACTTCAAGTTATGGCACGATCGCCGCTGGTGACACTGCGGCGGGCACTGCATACCGGGTAGCAGTTGACCGCAACTGTCCGCACGGACACCGGGCTGCTTTTCAGCTTACGACCGCAGCCGGCACAAGCAACTGGACCTCCGACTTCGAGCTTGTGGTTGGCCTGCCACATTCCCGCGGTGGTATCTGGGCAACGCTTGATACCGGCGACTACTGCCTGAGCGTGTGCGGCAACGGCGGCATCGGCACGACTCGGTGGCGTGGTGAGGGATACGGGTTCATCTATCCCAAGAGCCGTATGTGGTCGGCTGCTTCGATGATGCACGGCAGTTTCATGCTCGGTACTGACTCAACCTGGGTCGCAGACAACTTTTACGGTACCCCAGGCTGGCACGTGTGTCCTCAGGACTTTGTGATGGTTGACTCGGTCCGACCGGTGTACCCGCCCGAACTCGGCGACAAAGAACTCATCACTACCTTTACTGATGCAAATCATCCGCAGCCAAGAAACGTGCGCATCGTGCACCGAGCGTACGGCAGCGCCCGGCCTACACACAAAGACTTTGTCATTCTCGAATACCGAATCTTCAACACCGACTCGGTCCCGCTCGAAAGCCTGTACACCGCGGTCTGCTGCGACTTTCGGACCCCGGGCTGGAACGTGAATGATTCGTTTGATTTCGCCGGCACGGACTCGCTGCGAAACCTTGCCTATGTTCGCTCTGCGGCTTCGGGTGAAACCTTGGCAATGGGCATCCGCCATATTTACCCACCGACCTGGCCCGGGTTTGCCAACTGTATCAATGAGTGGACCTACGTTGCGAACGGGTTCACCAAGGCTGAAAAGATTCAGTTCATGAACGGCACTCTGCGCTCGACTACCGGTACGACTCGGGCAAACTGGGACGCGATGTCATCGTCTGGGCCGCACAGAATCCCGGCGGGAGACAGCATAATCCTTGCCTGGGTACTCTGCGGCTCTCGGACCGTGACCCAACTGCTTGCCGTATCCGATACCGCGGCGCTGTGGTACTCACCGCCGGTCGGCGTCAGTAGTCCGGAGCACGAGGTTGGGCCTTCGAAGTTTGGCGTCTATCCACAGCTGTTTGCCGGCGAACTCCGGTTCAGCCGGCCACATACTGGTGCATTCCGTGCGACGTTGACTGACGCTCTGGGCAGGGTTGTTGCGTCCCGGACGTTCCCCGCAGGCGAAGGCCAGATTGTGTGGCGACCGGATGTTAGCCCTGGTGTTTACTTCCTGCGCTCGGGCGCACTTCAGGCCAAAGTACTGTCCGTCCGCTGATACCCGACGATTGTATACTGAGGCCCGGCCTACAGCCGGGCCTCGCACTTCTAGACAGCCAGCACGGACCTATGGAATATAGACAAAACTGACCGCACGCCTGGCCGCGCCTGGGAATCGCACAAAGTAACGGCCAGCTCCAAGTCCGTCCGGTTTCCATACCAATTGCGTGTCTCCGGACCGGCCCACGAGCTCAGCAACGGTACGACCAGCAGCATCGCAGACTCTTACCCGGTGCATTCCTTCGGGCAGGCTGATAACGACACTCCCCCGGCTTACCGCAGGTACGATGTTTGGTCTGCCAGCAGGGGCACTGTCTGATTTGGGTGAGTAGAAGTGTTCCCAGAAGTTCTCAACCGACTCTATTGCGAGCCGGCAGGAAAGCACAGTAAGCGCGGCAGCCTCATCCGCACCGGGCCCTTCCGGCCTTTCGGCCTCAAGCTGGCGCACGCGGCTGAATATTATTGACTCGGCCGAAGCTACGGCCGACAGCACCCGGCAAAGGCTAAACGTGTTGACCGCGTCTGGATACTGTGGTTCCGAACGCGTGTAGGCGCGAAGCGCAATCGCCTCATCGCACAGGCGCGCCCGCTCCGGCCCGTCCAGATGCTCTGGAACAGGCCCGCCGTTTACCCAGAGCGGTATTGGCACTGAAGTTTCAGGCGGGCCAAGCATGACGTACATCATACCGCTTGCAGGACTTACCCCTGGTTTCGGTCCAACCATGATTTCAGCCGAACGGGTTGTCGTGCGGCAGATTGTACTTCCTGCCGGCACATGTCCGAACGGCAGCTCTCCGACGCAGCCATAGAAAGGTAGCGGATATGGGTCGAAGCCCACCGAGCCCATGTCCCGAGCAAGTACTCGCATGACAAACTCCGGTGTAATCTGACGTCGGCGTGCGACTGGTGCAACTAGCTGCCAGGCGCGGTCGTGGCGGCCGCGGCCGGTCTGCCGTATCGTGTCACCATGGTACGAATAGTTAGCTCGCACCAGGATACCAAGGGATTCCTGGTCCGCATCATAGCGTCGGTAGTAGGTGTTTGCCGCCTCGAATATTGCCGTCCTGCCTGAGGCGTCGAACACCCCGAAGTTCACCGGTGTTTCCCGGCCGACCCTGTTGAGCGAATCCAAAAGCGAGGCGAACTCGTCAACAGTTGAGCAGTTTGCTAGCGCCAGATGCATGATGTTTCCGTCGTCAGCATCAATGTCTTGTTTCCTCGGCTTGTGGCCGGTCGCAGCCCTGCCGCCGATGTTGTACGAGTTCGAGTTCATGATCGCAAAGCCGGCCTCGTTTATCCCGGCCCACACATCAAGCGTCTCACCGGCATAGACATTGGCAATAAATCGGTATCGGCCGCGGTCAAAATACCGCATTTCCTGATCTGGATTCTTCACATCGCGGTTTTTCCACAAGATTGGTCGCCCGTCCGCAGTCGCGCTGGGCCCGAATGCACCAATGGTGCAACTGTATGCGGCTGCACCAGAAATCACAATGCTAAATGTGAGAATCAGGTTACAGCACCGACGGATACTCATTTCGGCACTGCCTCGTCGCCATCATCGGCGATGCACCGAATCAGCTCGCCTACCAGCTTGTCCTCAGAACAGGTTTTCACAACCCTACCGTGCGCGAACACTGCGCCCTTGGACCGGCCGCAGGCGATGCCGAAGTCCGCCTCGCGCGCCTCGCCCGGTCCGTTGACCACACATCCCATAACCGCGACCTTGAGTGGTCGCCTCACTCCGGCAAGCGCCCTGTGCACACGCCGTGCCATGCCGGCCACATCGGCCCGGGTCCGACCGCAGGTCGGACAGGAGTAAACAACCGGCCCACGATGCCGTAACCTGAGGGCAGCGAGTAGTTCGTACGCCGCCTCAACTTCGAGTACCGGGTCACCGGTCAGCGACACCCGAATGGTATCGCCGATACCGTCGAGCAAGAGCGGAGCAAGTGCGGCGGCGGTGCGGATCGCGCCCGCAAATGGTAGCCCGGCTTCGGTCAATCCGAGGTGAAGTGGATAGCGGAAGATACGGGCCAATCGGCGGTAAACTTCAACGGTATCCGCTACGCTCGTTGTCTTGGCGGAAAGCACCACCGATGTGAATCCGAGCTGCTGGAACGGCTCCAGGCTTTTTTCAATACTTTCGACCAGCGCTACAGCGGTCGGGTGTCGGTGCCGGGCAAGAACTGATTTTTCAACTGACCCCGCATTGACCCCGACGCGGATTGCTGCTCCTGAATCGGCCGCGGCGCGGATTATCTCCTCTACCTTTCGGCGGCTCCCGATGTTGCCTGGGTTGATGCGCACCTTGTCAAAACCTGCACGAAGGGCAGCCAGCGCCAGCCGGTGGTCAAAGTGGACATCAGCACACAAGGGCAGCCGCGTCCGCACCCGGATGTCGGGCAGAACGCTGGCCGCGCGTCCATCCGGTACCGCAACCCGCACAAGCTCACATCCTGCGCGTTCGAGCCGACGTATCTGCCGGACAGTTCGTACCACATCGTCGGTCCTAGTCTTGGTCATTGACTGAACCACGACCGGCGCACCGCCGCCAATGACAATACCACGAAGTCTTACGGAATACGGCCTATACCTACGTTCGGACTCGTTCAATTTTTGCTCCCAGCCGGTTCAGTTTCGTCTCCAGGCGTTCGTACCCGCGGTCGAGGTGATAGATTCTTAGAATCTCGGTTTGACCCCGACACGCGAGTCCGGCTAGTACCAGTGCGGCCGAGGCGCGCAGGTCCGATGCCATCACCTGGGCCGCGGACAACCGTTCGACACCAGTGACTACGGCAGTGTTGCCCTTGAGCGAAATCTGCGCACCCATCCTTTCCAGCTCCATTGCGTGCATGAACCGGGCCTCGAATATGTTCTCGGTGATAACGCTTGTCCCGCTGGCCACGCTTGCCAGTGTCATGAATTGAGCCTGCAGGTCGGTCGGAAAACCGGGATACGGTGCAGTCGCAATATTGAACGGCTTGGGCCGACGCGGAGCGGCAACAGTTATTGAAGTGCGGCTTGTTTCGACCCTGGCGCCTGTCTGCCGCAGCACCTCAAGCGGTGCTGCCAGATGGCCTGGCCGGCAGTTGCTGATTGTTACGCAGCCACCGGTGACTACTGCTGCCGCTGCCAGGGTGCCAACTTCAATTCTATCAGGAATCGGACGGTATCGCACGCCGCGCAGCTTAGCTACGCCGGAGATGCTGATTTCCGGTGTACCGGCACCGTCAATTTCCGCGCCCATCCGCCGCAAGAACCGGGCGACATCGGCAACCTCGGGCTCGGCCGCCGCACACTTGATAATTGTCCGACCACGGGCCAGAACTGCGGCCAGCATCGTGTTGATGGTTGCGCCCACGCTCGGTCCCTTTGTTCCAGCCAGCACGACCGTAGTTCCGGCAAGCCGCTTCGCCCGGGCGTCAATGTAACCGTGTTCGAGGCTGACGCGGGCACCCAGCGCACTGATGCCCTTCAGATGCAGGTCAACCGGCCGCGCGCCGATTGCGCAGCCACCCGGTAGGGAGACTCTGGCCATGCCGAAGCGGGAAACGAGCGGTCCAAGCACGTAGTAACTTGCGCGCATTTTCCGCACGATGTCATACGGCGCCTCGGTCTTGACCGGTCGTGAAGCCTCGACTGTGATGGAACGACCGCTTCTTGTTACTGTGACGCCCATGGAACGCAGCAGCCGGGTCATGGTCGAAACGTCCTCAAGTTCTGGAACGTCCTCGACTGCGCACGGCTCATCGGTCAAGATACACGCTGCCAGAATCGGCAGCACCGAGTTCTTGGCGCGGGCAGCCGTGACCGTACCGGCCAGGGGCCGGCCGCCGCAAATCACAAACCGGTCCATTACAAGATATTCTTGACGACACAATCCCAAAGTCAAGCGGTATTCAACCGGCGCCACGCTGGTTGACAGAGATTCGTGCGGAGCTGGCCCAAAGTGTCCAGCATGGGGAACCGCGACGTGCACGTCTTCTCCGCATGCGGCGATGCGGCCAAACACAATAGGCTGGCCGGACAGGGAGTAGTCCGAGAGTTCCGGCTCTCCGACTCTCTGGCTTTACGACTTTCAGGCCATCGGCGTCTTGTCGCCACTTCGGTTTTCGGGCTGCTATTGGCTGGTTGACAGCTTCGGCCTCATGGCCTATCATGGGCTTGGCCGGACCCGGATGTGCGGTGCACGGCGCATTGCCCGTGAAGCGTGGGCGAGCTGCGCAGCGCGTCAGGGGCAAGACCCTTTGTTTCCACTGTGCCGACCCGCGCAACGCAGAGGAAAGACCGTACCTGCCGGCCTGGTGCGGTAAGCCCGAAAGGAGGGCAGGATGTACAAAAGGGTTCTTCTTGCCGGCTTAGCGCTGGTTGTTGTACTGTTGCCAGCGCTGGCTGACGAGGTGCGCAGCTGCGACAACGGTGACCCTAAGTTTGACCCGTTGGTCGCACTGCCCGAACTACCGCCGCTGTTTCCAACCGATTCGGTGTTCTGGTCGTTCCGTGAGAGCATTCCCGTGGGCCTGACCCGGACTGCGGGCGTGGTTGACCCGGACGGTTGGATCCGCGTCATCTGTGGTAACACCATGCTTTCGGACACGAGCTACAAGTACCAGCAGCTATTCGACCCGGCGAACAATGCCTGGTTTGAAGACATGGCAATCAGCCACCCGGGCGGCGGGGTGCACAATCACGATGTCGAGATTATCGGCGACACCATCTATGTCGGCTGGGGCAGTCTCAAGAGCGGGTACTACGACAATCTGACAATGATTGACCTTGTCGGCTACACTTGGAGTGTGGTCGGTCCGTCGCCGCAGTCTCAACTTCTTTACTATGAGTTCGCCGTGTGCAACCGGATGCTGTACTGCTTTGGTGGCGCGCCGGCGGGCGGTACGCCAATTGCCACGGCGCGCAAGTTCGACCCAAGCACAAAGACCTGGACGACGATTGCCAGCATGCCGGCAGCCAGACGCGACCCAGCCGCAGCCGTGGTCGGCGACACAATCTATCTGTTCGGCGGATTTTCATCCGGCACAACCGCGACTAATACCTGTTATGCCTACAACACCGTTGCTAACACTTGGCGCACTCTGGCACCGATGCCGCAGGCAACCGGCTGGGCAACCGCCCACGTTATCATGCATCCGGACTCGGGCGCATTCATTTACGTGTGCGGCGGTGAGAACAGCGGCACGGCAACGAATGCGGTACAGCGCTATCGGGTTGCAAGCAATACCTGGGTTACCGAAACGCCGATGCAGCAGGTGAAGCGTTCGCATGCCGGTGCAGTCATTGGCAACTGCTCGCTCTACGTCATAACCGGGTACTCGGGTGCGCGGCCGTTTCTGCGCAAGGTCGAGCTTGGTGTACCTTTGGGCTGGGTCGCGCTTGAAGCCGGTGCGCCGCGGTCCGATTTGCGCGGCCGTCTTGAAGTGTGGCCGAATCCGTGCCGGTCGGTGTGTCTGGTGCGCGGTCTTTCATCTGGTGAGAAAGTCGAGCTGTACGATGTGCGCGGCCGCAGGGTCGCGGTCAGTGGCTACAAGCTCAACCTTGTCGCCCTGCAGCCCGGAGTTTATGTTGCGCGCACCGCTGGCAGGGCAGCCCGGTTCGTAAAGGATTAGCGAAAAAAGAGCCTACCGGAGTCTAGTCACGCTGCTTCGGGCGAGAACTCGGCCTGGGCTAACCTCGAGCTGGACGATGTACACGCCCGGCTGAACCGTTCTGCCCGATGCGTCGCGTCCATCCCAGACGGTCACGGCTGAGGCATGGGATATTGCCAGAACTTTGACACACCGGCCGGAAGCATCGTAGATTCCGATGCGACCCGACATGTCGGCTGCGGCCGGCGAGCGGACTGCAGTCCTTGTTCGGAACGGGTTTGGCTGGCAAGCGAGTACCGGTGTAACCGGTGCTCTTGTCTGTTCGCCAACGCCGACTTCAGTGACGACGTGGATTACGCCGTTATACGGGTAGAGATTCTGACCACTTACAACAAGCCGCATCTGTCCGGTGTCGGCCGGGTTGACACGGAGCGTTACGCGGCCCAGATGGTCGGTCGGTCCGAATACGTGCACCGTAGTGTCCATCGAGGCACACGCTGTTGCACCGGGAACAGGGCTGCCACGGCTTGTCACGGTTACAACAATGTCGTGCGGTCCGACTAGGACCTCGGCCGGATGTGTTACGTCAATCCGCTTGGGGGTAGCGGTCCAGAGTGCCATCGCCGGGTCACCGAAGATATTGAAGCCGCGGTAGTCCTCACGGCACAAGGTGTCCGGGTACTCTTGATAGAGTTGAGCCTTGGCTTGTAGTGCGGCATCGCCGAGCCGGTATCGTCCTGCTCCGAACAGTCCGGAAAAGAACCCGCGTGCGACCGGGCTGCGCTTAGCCGCGACGTCATTGTCCGAATGGGTATTGCCAAAGAATGCCGCTGCGCCCCGGAGAATGGCAGGCGCCGCGGCGAGCATCCAGGCCTGGCCTGCCATCGAGTCGTAAGGGTCAAGCGCCATCGTCTCGCAGGTGATTGAGAGGACGATGGGCAGGCGCGTACCGTTGTTGCACTGCCCCGGGTCAACGGCGAAGGGCGAATACCAGTTGCCCGAACCCCGGCCCCGATACAGAACAAAGCCGGTACCGGCATTCACCGAGTTGACAACGTCCTGCGCATTGTGGCCGCGGAAATAGGACAGGGAGTCGCAGCCGAGAAACCCGGCTGAGCCAGCCAGGGCCGCGGCATAGCGGACATTGGCCCAGTAGATTGAATCGTCGGTGTCGCCATCTTCGCGGACAATTGTTGTCAACCTCTGCATCCAGCAGCCGGTTGTATCCGGCCTGACTTCGTAGGCCAGGACTTTGTTTACAAGGCGCTCACACTGTTCAATAGTCTTAGCCGGTAGCCGGCCGACTGCCAGCTCAGCGCGGAAGTCTCCCGTCACGTCACCGTAGTAATTGTCGGAGTAGTACCTGGTTGGACCAGAGCCGTAAATCTTGGCGCGCAGAAACGCCGGGTCGGCGACAAGAAGGACGTACTCCGGCTTCACCGGCCAGTTACGGTAGGCGTTGACAATGTAGTTGCGGACTGCGGCCGTGTCGGTGCCGGTCTCGGACAGTCGGACAAGCCGGCACGAAAAGCCACTTGCGTAGCGCCATTCGACCAACGGCGTGACAGCTGGTACAAACTCGTCGCGGCAGATTACGAGATACCTGGCTCCGTCAAACGCAAAGCCGGTGCTGATCAAGGCTAGTATTAGGGAAAGGATAAGTCTTTGCCGCATCGGATACTTTTTTCTGAGCAGAACCTTTCGCCCGGTAATGGTAGCCGAATTCCCCTGCTTGTCCAGACTGGGACGCAGCCGGAACCGGTATCGGGCAGCAGGGACGCGGCTTCGGCACAGAAGAGCAGTCATTCTTTACTTGACAGACGGTATTGCGAGTCCATGCAGTGCGAACTATTGACTGGCGTCTGTGTTTACGCTATGCTGATTATGGTTTGCTGGACAAAAAGGCTCCGTCGCTTTCATATAGGGAGGAAGCGTGCGTAAGAACCTAGTTTTCCTGTCCGTACTACTCGTTGTCTTGGCGTTCGCGGTCGGCTGCCGCAACAAGCCACCACTGACGCCGGGCAAGCCGATTGGCCCAAACTCCGTGCCTAAGGATTCAGTCGCCCGCTACTACTCGGTTACAACCGACCCGAACCGGGATAAGGTACTCTACATCTTCGACTGGGATGACTCAAAAACCGATACGACCAGTTACTTCCGGTCCGGTGATACCGTCTCGAGGACCCACGCTTGGGCCGACACCGGTCTCTACTCGGTGCGAGTAAAAGCCAAGGACGCGCGCGGTCTGTTTTCCCGCGACTGGTCGGATACGCTCAACGTACGGGTTTACGTCAGCACTCCGAACCACCGGCCCAATGCACCTGAAATGCCATCCGGGCCGGATACCGGCTGGGTCGGCCAGTACCAGAAGTTCTCAACCGCGGCCACAGACCCGGACGGTGACCCGGTACAGATTCGATTCATCTGGGGCGAGGACAACCGGGTCTCATACTGGAGTGCACCAGTGCCCTCAGGCACCAGGGTATCTGATTCGGTAGTGTATTTTGTCAAGGGCGTCAAGTACATTCGAGCTGTGGCGATGGACCCGGACTCGGCGGTCTCCGACACGTCACCGGCCAAGATATTCTATGCCAACCAGGTCAACACACCGCCTTCTAAGCCAGTCCTGACCGGCCCGAATCGCGGCATTCCGAACGGTCCCTACTACCGGTTTTACGCCTACTCCACCGACCCGCAGCAGGACAACATTCAGTACCAGTTCTTCTGGGGTGACGGCAGTAGCCCAAGGTGGACTCCGTTCAGCCCATCAGGTGTTATTGCGATGGATTCCTGCCGCTACGCTGCCCTGGGTACCTATTACATCAAGGCAATCGCCCGGGATCAATATGGTGCGGTTTCCGACACGTCCGACCCGAAGAAGTTTGAGGTTGTCGGCGAGGGGAACATCCTGTGGGGTGTCCTCTTCGGTGATGAGGTTGTATCCTCGCCGGCGCTCACCGATGCCCTGAACAGTCGGGGGCAGACCCGCAAAGCGGTCGTCATCGGTGTTACCAACGGCTCGCTTTACGCCTACGACGCCTATCAAGGCGAGTTGCTATATGAATCGTTCGTAACTGGCAACGAACCCTATCTGAGCTCGCCGGCTGTGGGTTCAGACGGCACGGTTTATATCGGTAATGGCAACGGCAAGATATTCGCCTACGACCGCTCAGGCTCGCTAAAATGGGGATTTCCGGACACGATTTCCGGCGACGACATGTATGCCTCTCCGCTGGTTGACGGCAACACCATCTACGTTGGTGGCGAGGACCGTTACATCACCCGGCTCCGGGACGATGGTAGTTCGGTCACAAAGCTGTGGAACTACCGCTTGGCCGAAGAACTCAACACGTCGCCGGCAATGGACCCGAACGGCAACCTGATACTCTGCGACGACTCTGGATACGTGTACTCCTTCTCACCCAGCCACGCTATGAATCCAGGCTTCCCCTATGCAACGTTCAACAATATCACCTCGTCGCCGGCAATCGGTGCGGATGGTACAATCTACTTCGGTACCGAACAGGGCTACGTGTTTGCGATCACCTCGTCCGGTACCCGGGCCTGGCCGCCCTACCTTGTGCAGCCGCCGACAAGCGTATCTTCCTCGCCGGTAATCGGTCCGGACGGCTCGATCTACTTTGGCGCAGACAACGGCTATCTATATCGACTGACGAGTTCGGGCCAGCCGGTACCGGGCTGGCCGGTAGCGCTGTGTCTGTCCGACGTGGCATCAACCCCGCTCATCTGTGCGGACTCGGTCATCTACGTCACCGCCGACAACGACTCACTCTACGCGGTCAACTCAGACGGCACCATCCGCTGGTCCATTGGCCTGTATCTCACTGACAAGCCGCACAAACCCCGTTCGCCCAGACGGCTTGGCGTTGATGACCTCTTGCCATCGCCGGTCGTTGACCAGTATGGCATCATCTATGTTGCCTGCGGATTCGACGGCCTGTTTGCGATTGCTGGCCGGCCGACCGGAACGCTCGCAAACTCGCCGTGGCCGATGTTCCGTCATGACCCGAGACACACCGGCAAGTACAGCGGCTGGTAGGTTCGGAATTGCTCAAGAGAGCGCCGCCCTCAAGCGGCGCGAGGAAAGGACTCGGTCGGGATCCACGGCATCCGGTGGCAATAGAACGCCGATTTCTCTAAGTCCGCCGCCGAGGCCGTTGCGCGACAAATTGGCAGAAGACAGCACCACGCCCCGTCCTTTGCCGTAGTAGAGCTTGATATGCAGGTTGTCGGCGAAAAACACCTTGACACCGGCTTTCACGAGTGAGCTGACTGCCGCTGGATTGGTCCCTGGCGGTTGTGGCCAACAGACCAAGGTGGTGTTTCTCGGCCGTGGCAGAAAATTGAGAGCACCCTCTCCCACAAACGCGCTGATAACTAAGCGGCGTTGCTTCGTTGACAATACTTGCTTTACGGCGGCCGCCAGTTCTCGGAATGCGTAGAGTACGCGCACGTGCGAGACGCCTTGCGGTGTCTCGCGTGTCATGTCACCACCCTTCCGTTCTGTTCCAGCCGAACTGTCTGCCATTCGTAGTCACCTCGCTTGAGCACACGGCGGACGTACGTCTGAATGCGCCCACGTCGCCTGTCGCGAGGAGGGGCGCCCTGCATCCGCAACGCCTGGATGAACGCGCGGGTGAGGTTGTTCTCGATGAGCTCAGCTTCCCTGCTCTGGTTGTACGAGTAGAAGAGGTTCAGATGCCTGTCTTCCATCGCGTGAGGATAGAAGCTGGGCAAGCGAAGTCAAGATGTGACGGGCGGCTTCTGCGAAGGCCATTAGAAGGGAAGAAATGGCGGCCGTACTCGACGTGCAAACCGGTTTCTTTCGTTCTGCACACGGCGAGAACACCAGAGACCGTGACAGCGCAGGGCGCCGCGTGCGGGGTTGAGTTAAGGCGCTAGCGAGTGGTTGCTGCAGGTCTGATTCGGATGCCATCGCGGGTGACGATGACCAGCCGACCGCGAACCTGTTCCTCGGACAATGCCTCAAAGTGGCGACGGAACGCGGCAGTCGCCTGGTCAACGGTCATTCTGTAGAGCTTGACCACGATGATACCGCCGCACTTCGCGGGCGGGAAACGGAGTGACCGGGTGAAATCCTTGTCCATCGTTACGATGACGAGCTGCTCTTTGACCGCCCGCTCGTAGACTGCCTCGTCCCGTGCTCCGGCTAACCCGGTGCGTTTGGTGTCGAAGACTTCGTGACCGGCGTTCCGCAGGTATTCTACGATTGGGTCGTAGAGATTCTCTTTGGCCAGTATCCTCACGCCGTAATGCCGGCTTCTTCCTCGGCCAGCATCGCGGCATAGCCGATGCAGGCCTGGATGTCTTCCTCGGAGATGTCCGGGTAGGCCTTCTTGATGCCGGCATAGGTCTCGTTGGCCGCAAGCAGGTCAAGAATAATGTGAACCGGAATCCGCGTGCCTTTCAGACAAGGTTTGCCGCTGCAAATGAGCGGGTCAGATATGATTCTGGCTTCCCACAGCATATTTTAGTCTAGTTTGTCCTGAAGCGTAGTCAAGGGCCGATCCCAGTGCCGAAGAGAAGCCACAATACTAGGAAGTGCTCTGCGCGTAGGTACGCAGGTTGGGCTCCGGGCTACCGGGCCAGGGCGAGCTTGCGGGCGCGCCTGCCAGTACCGGCGATAGTCCTCAGCTTTCACGATGCTCAGGTACGCCGGAACCAGTTTCTGCCGGCCCAGGCTGGCTTTCAAGGCACCGACCTGGTCCGCGGTGAGCCTCTGTTCCTCGTTACCGTCCAGCGAATGCTCAAGCACGCAAGAATCGAACTTCGTGTTGCCCATTGCTTACAGATCAACGTTCTGCAGTTGGTAGGCTTAGTCGTTCACGCTCTGCCAGTCAACCGTGCCCGGCCCTCTGCCACGGCAGGAGAGAAGAAGGGTCAGCACCACCAGGACGTTTCAGCGATGCATCAGAGCGTATCGTGGATTATTGCCAGGAACTCCTCTTCAGTCAGGGCGTGGATCGCCCTGGCTCCCGAGCTGTCCTGCGTGATTTCGAAATAGGCGGCGGTGCCGATGCCGTGATACCAGGGATTGAAGCTGTAGATGAACCCGGCACGCAGAGTATCAGGGCCGAAGACGAGGAACGTGCGTCCGGGAAGTTCGCCATAGGCAATCTTGTGTACCGCGATGTAGCGCAGGCCGGAGTCGGCTTGAGCCGACCAGAACTCAACCCAGGGATTCGCGGTGTCCGGGCGGAGCGGCAGTTTCCTGGGCCGGCCGCTGAGACGGAACCCGTACACCTTGGCCATACCATGATAGATGCTGTCGTCCTTGCCGAGGAGGAACACCGGCCTGTCCGGGGTGGATTCGGTCTCGCTCAACCCGGCGTAGAACAGCTCGTCGCAGCCGGCGAAGAGCAGTGCGAGGCAGGTGGCCAGAAACAGACAGCGGGTCTTGCCCATCATCGCCAGGATGCTAGGTCAGAAGCGGGTGGAAGTCAACAGGAGGAGCGGGCGAGGGCAGATGCCAGAAGCCAGAAGCTGGAAGTCAAGTATCAGAGGTCAGCGGCGGATGTCCTGCCCGGCCAGCAGCCACTTCCAGAGCGGCTCTCTTGGCTCTCGCGCCAACGCTCACAGCCGTCCAGCTGTCGTCTTGCCAGTGCCATCACCAACCTTCTTGAACGCCCAACCTGCCGGATTCCTGCCGTTTTCCCGTTGCGATTATTCAACCGCTTGACTTGGCAGAGAATACCGGGCGAAGCCTGCGCCCTTGTCTCAAACTGCGCCAAAGGTTTCTCTTACCGCGAGTTAGCTTCCAAAGGCTGGTTGACGGCCTTGCCCTGTCTGTGGAGGGGGAAGTGACTCCCCCACTCAGTTGGGCGGCCACGCGCGCCGCAACTTCTGGCCGCTGTTGTCCGGCCAGATGCACGGCCAGTCAGGCCGAAAAAAGTGCGGCCAAGCAGCATTGCAGTATGGTCGGCAGCGCCAGCCGCACCTGTGTCGCCATGAGTTTCGCCAACCATGACGGCAGATGAGAGACGACGAGCCTACGCAATGCTGCCGCCACCAGCGCGGGTAGTTCTTCTAACAGGCGGATGGCCGACCGCAAACACGAGTTCCCGGAGCATATCTCTATCGGGTTCTGGCAGGCTTGCAGGCCGGTTCCTTCGCGCTATAATCACATCCGCGGGGATGGAGTCCCCCATAGAATCGCCTGCGGGCTGATGACTCCTGCAAGGCCGGGTATTTCTATTGCCCGGATTTGTCCGATAAGCAGTGAACCGGAGGATTCTTTGCAGGAGACGTTTGTTCTGGCCGCGGTCTGGCTTGCCTTGGCGGTTTTCGCCACCATCATCGCCAATCATCTGCGGATTTCCATCGCCTTGGTGGAGATATGTCTTGGCGTGGCCGCGGGTTCCTTGGCAACGCGCTTTTTCGGGCCGGGCTCTTTGGGTTCTAACGCCGAATGGTTGCGGTTTCTGGCCGCGACCGGCGCGGTGATGCTCACCTTTCTGGCCGGAGCAGAGCTTGAACCTTCAGTGCTGCGGAGCAAACTGGGCGAGGTGACGGTAATCGGCCTGGTCGGATTCTTCGCACCATTTCTGGGCTGTACAGTATTAGCGCACTTTCTGCTTCACTGGAGTGTGAAGGCAAGTCTGCTCGCCGGAGTAGCGCTTTCGACCACTTCCATGGCGGTAGTGTACGCAGTAATGCTGGAGACCGGCTTCAACAAGACCGAGTTTGGCAAAGGGATACTGGGCGCGTGTTTCGTGAACGACCTGGGCACGGTGCTGGCGCTGGGTTTCATCTTTGCACCTTTCACGTACAAGACCGCGGTCTTTGCCGTGGCCACGGCCGCGGGCCTGGCTGTTCTGCCATTCCTTACTCGCCGCATCGCCCGGCGCTATGCTTACCGCACCGCAGCGGTGAGGACCAAGTGGGTAGTATTGGTACTGTTTGTCCTTGGTGCGCTTGCGCTCTGGTCGGACAGCGAAGCGGTACTGCCCGCCTATCTCATCGGCATGGTGCTGGCCGGGTCTTCGGCGATGGACCACGACTTTGTTCGACGTCTGCGCACCCTGACGGTAGGATTTCTCACGCCGTTTTACTTCATCCGGGCCGGTTCGCTTGTTTCCCTTTCGGCGCTCATCAGCGCTCCGCTCGTGTTCCTCGCGTTGCTCGGGGGCAAGGTGCTGACAAAAACATTGGGACTGTTCCCGGTGATTTCTCACTACCGGAAGGAACGCACTGAACGCTGGTATTATACTCTGATGATGTCAACCGGGCTGACTTTCGGTACAATCTCAGCCCTGTACGGATTCTCGCACGGCATCGTCAACGAGGCGCAGTATTCGTTCCTGGTCGCTGCGGTTATCGCCAGTGCGGTGGTGCCAACGGTCATCGCCACGCTTGCCTTCCTACCGCGGCACCTCTTGCCGGACGTGGACGCAATGGGCCAGCCCGAGGGCGTGCGCGGTGACGTCCGCCTCATCCCGGACGCCGAGGAAGAGGAACCGGAGAATGGAGCTTCGCAGTCACAGTAGGACAAGTCCGATGCTGACCACTTTGCTCGCGGTGAACGGGGTGTTCAGTCTCCTGGGCGGTGGAGCAGCGTTTGCCATTGTCTACATGGAGTATCAACGGCACAAACTCGGCCGAGGGCAGGTTATCGGCGAAGCGCTGAGGGCCGGAATGGTGGCTTTTGTTGCGCTCCTTGGCCTGAGTGTGGTCGTCGGCCTGCTTGTTGGTCGTCTCACGCGATGAAAGCACATAGCGAACCGGCCAGTGCAGCATTACAGGAAATATTGGACGCTCTGGTTAAAGGCTGTCCAATCTGCCATCTGGTCAGCCGGCATACTACACGCTGGATTGACACGCTGCTCTATGAACGGGTAAATGACCCTGGCACCCGTGACCAACTGCGCGAGTCTCTTGGTTTCTGCAACCGGCACGCCTGGCTAGTGCGCTCTGCCGGCGACGTAGTGGGGCAGACCATCATCTACGAAGACCTGATGAAAACGGTCCGCATCCTGCTGGAGGCAGGCCGACAGCCCGTTTCCGGAAAGGACTGCGCGCTGTGCGCAGAAGAAGCGGAAACAGAGCGGCAGGGTGTGAAGGAGTTTATCGCGCATTTCCGGGATGACGCCCTGCAGGTTCGTTACCGGGGGTCGCCCGGACTGTGCCTGCCACACCTTGCGTGCATTCTGGAGGAGACAGACGATGCAATGCTACGCGCTGATTTGCTCAGGGCGGAACAGAACAAGGTGACTGAACTGGTTCAGGACTTGGGGGAACTAAAACAACGCCAGGACTGGCGCTCCAACCAGAAGTCGGGCAAGGAACGGGATGCCTGGGACCGCGCGATAGCGAAGCTGTGCGGCCTGCCTGGAATCCAGCCGCGGCACGGCTCGGGCAAGGCCGGCCGCGGCCGTTTCAGACTGCCCCCGAAGAAGGCGTAACTTGAGCAAGCGCCGGAAACCTGGCCGCTGTCCGTTCTGCGGAGAAAAGATGACGGCCGGACAGGTGTTCTGTTTTGCCTGCGGCGCCCGGCCGGACGAATACGCTCCGCATTCTGGAGTGCGAGTCAGGTGGACTGTGCTTGTCGGGTTGGCCGTTACCTGGTTGCTGACTCTGACGATTGTAGCAATGCCAGTCATTACACGCAGGTCCTGGAGTGAACTCGTTAGCCAAGCGTTGACTGGCTGCCCGCCAGCACCTTCAATGAGACCAAGAACCACCGACCAATCCGCCATAGTCGCTGGAAACCGTCGTCTGCAGTACCAGTACGAACACAGGGCAAGCGCGATGCTGCGCGAGGTCGCGCACATGCGACGGACCGGTTCGTCCGTCGCAGTACTGGACTGGGCCGAGGTGCAACTTGAGGAAACCAGAAAAATGGCTGCGGCGTTCGCGGTTGTTTCCGATTCAGAAGCGGTCAGCGATGTAGAGCGGTTTCTCGACGAGCGGTTGGACCGGGTGCAGGCGCGGCTGGACGAACTGAACCGAAGCGGCCGCGACTAGCCGAGTGCTACCGCGGAAGCTGGTCCGGCCTTGGCCGGAAACCAGTGGCGGGTGCGCAGACAGATGCGCACGAGCAGGAGCATCACCGGAACTTCGATGAGCACGCCGACGACCGTGGCAAGCGCCGCACCGGAGGAGAGGCCGAACAGCATCGTCGCGGTAGCGATGGCGACCTCGAAGTGGTTGGATGCGCCGATCATCGCCGACGGCGCGGCGTCTTCGTAGCGCAACTTGAGCAGCTTCGCCAGACCGTAGCCAAGCCAGAAGATAAGGTTGGTCTGGATAAACAGCGGGATGGCAATCCAGAGAATCGTCAGCGGATTGGCGAGAATCACGTCGCCTTTGAAGGAAAAAAGCAGGATGAGAGTGACGAGCAGGGCAATGATTGTAACTGGTGTCAGCACGGGAAGGAACCTGTTCTGAAACCACGCTTCACCCCTGGCGCGGATAATGAGCTTGCGGCTCAGATACCCGGCCGCGAGCGGCAAGGCGACGTAGATAGTTATGGAGAGCACGAGCGCCTGCCACGGAACCGGCAGTCTGCCGACACCGAGCAGAAATCCACCTAGGGGACCATAGAGCAGGAGCATCGTCAGCGAATTGATGGCGACCATCACCAGTGTATGGCCGTCGTTTCCTCTGGCAAGATAGCCCCAGACCAGAACCATCGCGGTGCAGGGCGCTATCCCTAAGAGGATGCAGCCAGCAAGGTAGCTCCTCCACAGCGGAACCTCAAGCATCTTCACGCCGTTCGCTAGCACGACCTTGCCGATACCGTAGACGACGCCCGGTTCGAGGTTCACACCCAGGGGCAGCTTGACCAAGTCGGTTGCATCCGGCCCGATAAGGCCGCGGAAGAGCACGCCGAGGAAGAAAATGGCGATGGCGTACATCGCGAAAGGCTTGATGGCCCAGTTCACGAACAGGGTCAGTCCGACCGGCTTCGCGCTCCTGCCTGTCTTCACTACCTCGGCGAAATCTATCTTCACCATAATGGGGTACATCATAAAGAACAGGCAGACCGCGATGGGGATAGAGATTACCGGCGCGCCGCCGGAGTAGATGGCAAGTCCGTCCAGCGTCCTGGCCAGTCCGGGCGCGAGCTTGCCCAGCGCGATGCCCACGCCGATGCAGGCAAGCACCCAGACGGTCAGATACTTCTCAAAGACGTTCAGACCCTTGGGCTTCTTCTCGATACAGGCCGTGGTTACCGGCGACACTGCTGGGATTCTCTCAATACCCGGCGACACGCGCCGGGACTAGTATCCTCAACGACCAGTAGGGCACGGGTTCACCGGTTTCGGAGTACTGTCGGTCGGATTGCCGCTTGTTGCGGGTTTCTTCTCGCCGCACGCAGCCAGCAGAAAGAAGGCCAGCATTATTAGTAAGGACACCAGTTGTTTCACTCTCATTGTCATATTCTAGCCTGTCTTCAGGCTTCAGCCAAATCGGAACAAGCGGAACAGGCCAGTGCAGGCACAGCTACCGCTTCGGGCCGCAGTGTGGACACGTGCAACCGCCGGCCTCCTTTGTGCCGGCTTCCTCTTTGAGGATAGCGAGCATGTCCGGGACACAGTAGACGCCCTTTGGGTTCAGTTCCTTGCATCGGTCGCCAACGCCAGCTTTCCTCTGAATCTGCTTCAACGTCGTAGCCCCGGCGCGGATAGCCGCCAGAATCCCGCCACAAGTAACCTTGCCGCAGTAGCAGACAAGCGAGTCAGGTTGGGCGTTCATGGCTTCTGCGCCAGGGCGTCCACGACTGCGCCGACGACCTTGGCCATGTCGTCGTTGGTGTGGTCGAACTGGCCGTGCTTCTTGATGCCCAGTTCGGTGACGACCACATGCACCGCCGGTCTCACCCCGACGTTCTCCAATGACTTGCGCACGCAGGCTACCGGACAGCCGTCAATCGCGACGCACGGTTTCTCTCGGACGTTCTTGACGAAACTCTCTAGTTGCGCGCCGACGCCGATGGCGCAGTACATCGAGCCTTGGCCGTAGCCGTCGAGCGCCTTGGCCGCATCGTTGGCAATCTGTCCGACGTTCGAGCCGCCGGAGCAGGCCAGCAGCAGGACGCCCTCTGACCCGCAGGCGCGGGTCTGTTCGCTGGTTACGCAGCAATCGGACATGATGGCTACTTACTCGCGGCGAGCAGCTTCTTCAGTTCGTCCTTGGACGGAACCTTGCCCTGCGAGACGACCTTGCCGTCAATCACCAGTCCGGGCGTCATGAAGACGCCCATCGAGGCGAACAGCTTGAGGTCTTTGACGTGTTCCACGTCCGCCGCGATGTTCATCTCGGCGAGCGTGTCGCGCACACGCTTCTCGAGTTCCTGACACCGGGCACAACCGATTCCGAGTACCTGAACTTTCATCGGAAAACTCCTTTCTTAGAACAGCAGGCCATAGAGCAGGCCAACGATGGTTGATAGTATGACTACAAGCAGGATGTATGCAAGGGCCTTCTTGAAGCCGATGGTGCGGGTGATGACTATCATTGAGGGCAGAGATAGCGCCGGGCCGGAGAGGAGCAAGGCGAGCGCCGGGCCTTTGCCCATTCCGGAGCCGAGCAGCCCCTGCAATATCGGTATCTCAGTCAGGGTGGCGAAGTACATCAGCGCACCGGAGACCGAGGCAAACAGGTTGCTCCAGAGCGAATTGCCGCCGACGAGCCCGGCGATGATGGAATCAGGAATCACGCCCGCGTTCAGTCCGGGCCGGCCCAAGAGAAACCCGGCAACAAAGACGCCACCGAGCAATAGAGGCAGAATCTGCTTGGCAAAGGTCCAGGTTGACTGAACCCACGCCTTGCGTTCGTCTGAGTTGAACCAGCGCCAGACCATCAGGAGCGTGGCAAGCAGGAATGCGCCGGCGAGGAACCATTTCACAGAATAGACGGCACTGAAGAAGCCGATTGGCTCCCTGGGTTTGCCCCAGTTGGCGAAGACAAGGAAGGCAATCATCGCAGCGAAGTAGAGGATGTTCTGGCCGAGGTTGCGCCGGGCCGCTTCCGAAGAGAGTCCGGCGATACCGGCGCCTTCGGCCCGCTGGCGTTCCGACTTGAAGAAGATGAGCGCCATACCCAGTCCGATGACTACCGAGAAGACAACTGCGCCGACGGCGCGTGCCGCCCCAAGCTCCAGGCCCAGCACGCGGCCGGTCATCAGAATGGCGAGGGCGTTGATGGCCGGGCCGGAATAGAGGAACGTCGAGGCGACGCCCAGACCCGCGCCTGCGTAGTAGATGCCCATGAACATCGGGAGCACGGTGCAGGAGCAGACCGCGAGAATCGCGCCCGATACCGACGCGACGGAGTACGCCAACACCTTGTTTGACTTCGGGCCGAAGTACTTGAGCACCGCTTCCTTGGAGATGAAGTTCTGGATTGCACCAGCGATGAAAAAAGCTGGCACCAGGCAGAGAAGCACGTGGAGCCGGGCATAGTCCTGCAGCATCAAGAAACCTTCGAGCAAGGCTCCCTGTACCCGTGCACGCTCGACCGGCAGGAAATACAACAGCAGGAACGCGGCGAGGATTATGAGAAACTTGGTGCGTTCCTTCACACATCACTCCCAGCCGAATTCCCGAAACTTTGCGATGATAGAATCGCGGGGATATACGCCGATGTGACGGAACAGCTCCTTGCCGTCCGGGTCGTAGAATATCTGGGTCGGAATGACCTGAATGCGGGCTTGCTGTGTCAGCGTCTGTTCCTCGTATACGTTGATGATACGGACATCCACCTTGCCCGCGTACTCCTGCATCATCGGTGTGAGAATCCGGGTCATTTCCTGACAGGGAATGCATTTCTCCGAGCCGTAGTCCCACAGCCGAGGCAGGGCCTTGGGTTCGGGCGGGGGCTCGGGTCTTGGTTCCGGCTTGGGCTCAGGCTTTGGCTCGGGCTTGGCCGGGTTTGTATCCGGCATGGCCGCGACCGTAGTAGAGTCAGTTGCAGGAAGTGTCTCGCAGATCTCATTCTGCGCGGCAAGAGTTGTGTCGGCCGCGGACGCCTTACTGGTGGGTTTGGGGGTATTGGGACATCCGGGTAGCAGCGCAAGCAGCAAACCAGCCGAAAAAAGGGTGAGAGCAACGTGCTTCATTGACTGACCTCCGAGACTAGCGTTGGAACAGTTCATAGACGAAATAAGCGGCCACGAGCAGGAGCAGGACGCCCGAGGCCTTCTTGAGAATGACCGAAGTTCTCTTCAGACCCTTGGAGTTCACCATCGCCTCGGCAATGCCCATCGAACTACCGGCAAGGAGCACCAGCACCGAGTGTCCGAGCGCATAAGTGAAGAGCAGAAGCCCGCCATAGACGACGTTGCCCTTGGACGCGACGTAGGACAGAATGACCGCAAGAATCGGCATCGCGCAGGGCGTGGCGATGACTCCGGTCAGAGCGCCCAAGAGGAACGCGCCGATGATGCCGCCGGCCTTTGGGGTGAAGCCGCGCGGCATTGGGATTTCGAAGTTGGGAAAGAACAGAATCTGTCCGCCCATCACGACGCAGACGATGATGATGAGTATGGGCCAGAACTCCGAGGTGGTGCCGAAGAGCGTGCCGGCCAGGCCGGCAATCATCCCCAGCGCGGTGAATGATGCGGCGATGCCGATGAATAGAAAGAGAGCGAGTAGGAGAGCATAGCCCTTGCTCCGGCCCGTTGCATACCCACCGACAAATCCGATGGCAAGCGGTATTGAGGCCAGGACGCATGGGTTGAGAGCGGTGACGAGCCCACCCAGGAATACGACCGGTGCCGCAAGAAGCGGTTGACCGGTGATTATCCGCTCCGCATCAGCGAGAATCGAATTGAGCATTATGCCTCTGGTCGGGGCTTAGTGCCGGTGACCGCGATGCTCCGAAGTGCGGCTGCGGCCTGGCGCAACTGGTCCGGCGGCATTCCTGACTCGCGCACCATTGCCTGCAGTGTTGGGTCGCTGGCCGGCAGTTCCACCGGGAACCGGCCCTCAGACAGAACCGTTACCCCAGCGAAACCGGCCTCGACGATCATCGCCAGGTAATCCGTCTTCAGACTTGCACCCGATATGCAGCCGACATAGGCGGCGACCGAGTCGAGCAAGGGTTTTGGAAGCGGCGCGGCGAGCACGATGTCTGAAACCATGAGGCGGCCGCCGGGCCGCAGAACGCGGAGCGCCTCGCGAAACACCTGCTGTTTGTCAGGTGACAGGTTGATGACGCAGTTGGAGATGACAACGTCTACCGAATTGTCTCCGACGGGCAAGTGCTCGATTTCACCAAGACGGAACTCGACGTTGTCGTAACCGCCTTTCCTGGCACTGGCCCGCGCCCTGTCAACCATCTCCGGTGTCATATCCACGCCGATTACCTTTCCGGCAGGGCCGACTTTCTGTGCGGCAAGGAAACAGTCGAATCCGGCGCCGGACCCGAGGTCGAGCACCGTCTCGCCGGGCCTGAGTGAGACGAGTGCCGTCGGATTGCCGCACCCCAACCCGAGACTTGCTCCGTCCGGGACCGACGATATTTCTTCGGGGCTGTAGCCGATACTCCGGCTGACTTCTGCGGCTGTTACTGCGCCGTCGCAACAGCTTGCGCCTGGACCACAGCACGAACCGGCGTTTCGTGCGACCCTTGCGTAACCTTCCCTCACGGATTTCCGGATGTCTTCGGGGCTGCCGGGCACTTGCGCTCCCTTGCGGTTCAGCGCGCGACAGCGCGCTCCGACGCCCTGGGCCGGCGTGCAGAGTGTCGTCTTGACTTGGCTCGTCTCGCCAGTTGCCGTGCCTCAGCTACCAGCCTGAGTACTGCTGGACTCGAAACCCGGTAGCGCATCCAACGGCCGTCTCGTCGAGACTCGATGAGCCCGGCCTGCTCCAGTACGGACAAGTGGTGAGACACGACTGAGAACGAAGTGGGGAAGTGGGGCGCTATTTCGCATACGCAGCGTTCCTGTGTATCCAGCAGTTCAATGATGCGCAGTCGGTACTCACTGCCCAGTGCGGCAAAGAGGGCCGAGGTAAGTTCTCTGTCTGTTATTTCCATATTTCTAAAAATATAGAAGTTTCAGACCGATGTCAAGGATTGGTGAAGCAAGCCGTTTCCGATTCTCTAACGGAAGAACGTTGACACATGCAGACAGAACGCTATGCTGGCCCCGGATGAAGAAACCTGACAATTACCTAGTTCCGTCGCGTAGCATTGACCGCGCGATTCTGTTTCTGCGCGGCCGGCGCGTTATGCTCGATGCCGACCTTGCCGCCCTCTACGGTGTCCCGACCCGGCGCCTGAACGAGCAGGTGCGACGCAACCGCGAGCGGTTTCCAGCCGACTTCGTGTTCCAACTCACCGCAGACGAGAAAGCCGAGGTGGTCGCAAAATGCGACCACCTTTCTCGGCTGCGGTTCTCGCCAGTCCGGCCGTATGCGTTCACCGAGCACGGCGCAGTTATGGCGGCGTCGGTATTGAATTCCAAGCGCGCGGTTGAAGTCAGTGTGTTCGTGGTGCGAGCGTTTGTGCGGTTGCAACAGGCGGCGCATTCCTACCGGGAAATCGCACTCAAACTGACCGAACTGGAGAAACGGCTTGCTTCGCAAGACGTGAAGATTCTTGCTCTGTTCGACGCGATGCGCAGCCTGATGCGCTCATCCGGTCGTGGGGCAACCGGGGTCAGACCTCATTAGCCGGGCGTCACAGGAGTTCATCAGCGGTTCAAGCCTTTTGCGGACACTCTGATTTCCGTTAGAATTGGCGCGTGGCAGCAGTGCCCGGCAACAAACCTGCGCCCGCGCCGGCTGGTCGGGTTTCGCTCTGGCGGCTCGCACTCGCATTTGCCAAGGTCGGGACCATCGGGTTCGGCGGCGGGGTCGGTATGCTGGCGCTTCTTCGTCAAGAAGTAGTGCTGCGCAGGCACTGGATTGACGACCGGCAGCTCGGCGTCGCGGTAGCGATGGGCCAGATGCTACCCGGCCCATTCATTTCTAACTACGCCGAGTACGTCGGGTATGAACTGCACGGCATACGTGGGATGATTGTCGCGGTCACAAGCATACTCGCGCCGTGCTTTGTCTTGATGTGCGTGCTCAGCTTCCTCTACTTCCGCTTTGGGTCCGTGCCCTTAGTCTCACGGCTGTTCGCTGGCGTGCAGCCGGTCGTTGCCGGCATCCTTGTCTGGGCCACGTGGCACATCGGCCGCGCGCATGTGAGGAACTGGCGCACTGGAATCATCGCCGCACTCGCGTTTGCTGCGCTCCTGCTCAAGGTGGACGTGGTTATCGTCGTGCTCGCCTCAGGCATCTTGGGCATCATCCTGTCCGGCGCGTTGGGTCGGGTCCTTGCGCGCCGGACCATGGCACTTGCACCCTGGCTGATACTTGCGACAGCAATCCCTGCGACCGGATGGAAGCGGATGCTCGAACTCGCCGGCCTTTTTCTCAAGGTTGGTGCGCTGATTTTCGGCGGCGGGTTCGCACTCATCCCATTCCTCCAGCACGAGGTGGTGAACACGCGGCACTGGCTGACCGCGCGCGAGTTTATTGACGGCGTGGCCTTAGGTCAGATGACGCCCGGTCCGGTCGCGATTACCGCGACCTTCATCGGATACAAAGTTTCAGGCCTGGTCGGTGCCGTGGTCGCAACGCTTGCGGTATTCCTGCCGTCTTTCTTCATGCTGTGGGGCCTGATTCACGTCTACCGCCGGGTCAAGGACCATCCGCTCGTGGCCGGTTTTCTGTCCGGAGTCCTGCCCGCGGTCACCGGCATGCTCCTTTCGGCCACGGTATTCATCGGCCGCACTGCCCTGACTGGCCCGGCGACAGCGCTCGTCGCGCTCTTGAGCCTTGTTCTGCTCCTGCGGTTCCGGCTCGAACCTATCTGGCTGGTCCTCGGCGGCGCGCTGGTCGGACTCCTGCTGCCTTGAGTCTCGGCTTCGTGCCTTCCGGTGTATTGACAGGCCGCTGGTCTGGCTTATCATGATTCAGGAAAGATGTGCTGTGGGGACGCAGCACACAGGGTCGAGTGCCGGGCAGGCACAAAAAAAAGGGGGGGCAGATGCCCCCTCAAAAGTATGAGCAGTCTGAAGCAGTGGAGCATCATTGGGCTCGTGTTGTGCCCGATGGTCCTTCTGGCGGGTCAATGGTATGACCTTGAGAATATCCCGGGGTACCCGCTGTACGAAGGAACGGCAATGGCGTTCGGCAGGTGCAACGGGACTCCGTATGTGTGGCTGTTGCACGGCCGGAATGCAGCGCCCAGACCACCATATCACGGCCAACTGCACCGCTACAACATCACGACGGCGACCGGCACTGGAGTCAATGCCGCAGACCCCCACGACCAGGGTTGACTGGGGCGGGGCGATGGCGTACGTGGCAGACCCTTACGCCTACCCTGAAAACGGCTGGCTCTTCGCGCTCAAGGGGAATCGTACGCAGGAGTTCTACATCTACCGTCCCGGGTATAACTCATGGCAGCGGCTTGAGGACATACCGGCTCCGGTGTATGACGGCGGCGCACTCTGTTTCGGAGGCTATCACATGGAGTCGGGCTTGAGCTACGCCTATATCTACGCGCTGGTCGGCGGTGGCAGTTCAAGGTTCTTCCGCTACCGTTTCCCGGTGGTCCCGACCCGTGCGCCTCAGCCAAGCGCATGGAAGGAGCTGTCCTCCGCCGTTATGGGCAACCCGGTCAAGGGCGGTGGTGCGTTGGCATGGTGCCCGATGACTGGCATGGGCTACTCGAAGGGGCTGGTCTTTGCGCAGCGCGGGGACAACACGTATATTCTCTACAAGTACGACCCGGTCTTGGACCGCTCGGAAGTGGCGGCGAGCGTGGCTTATGACATCAGCGACGGCGGCGCAATGACAACCAAGCCGGGCGGCGACTCAGTTTGGTGCTTCCGAGGAAGCGGCGGGAGGCAGTGGTGGGTCTATGATGCGCGAGGCGGCGGCATCCGATACTTCACCAGTGACGCCGAAAGGACTTGGTGGAGCTACCAGTACAAGGGCGCGGCGCTGTGCCATGACGGCTCGTTCGTGTACGCCGAAATCGGCCACAGCAGTGGCCAGATTTTCAAGCGGTTCTCGCTCAGCGGCGCTGAGGAGCAAGGCGACGGAGGACAGAGCGGCACAGGTGGGCCCCAAGTATCGGTCTTTGTGTCTGCCGGTCCTAGCACGCACCGGTTCCGGATTGGAGCACCATTCTCCGGCCCGGTCACGCTGAGCGTACGCGACGCGACTGGCCGCGTGAGAGCTTCTGTCAGGAGCACGGCAACATCGGGCGCGACCGAATTGGTCTGGAACCACGATGGCGTTGCTCCGGGCGTGTACTTCTACGCGATAGAAGCAGCCGCGGCCCGCGCCGCGGGCAAGATAGTGGTTGCGAGGTAAACCGTGCCTGCCCGGCACTTGACCTGCAATTCCTCGGCGACATGCGCCGGAAGGAACCGAGCCAGCCATCCGGCGGCGTCCGCGGTCCGGATTCTTTTGTCAAGGCTGCCTCTTGCAATTCTGGTGTTCCCCGCGTGGTCCGGGGCGGTCGTGACGTTTGAGCGGACATGGTGCTGGCGCGTGCCGGGAAATGCCTGCGGGTACACAGTGGAGCAGACCGCGGATGGCGGGTACATTGTCGGCGGGCATGTTCAAACCGGCGATAGCCTGCACTGCACGTACAACATGATTCTCTTGCGCACCGACTCGCTGGGTGATACGCTGTGGAAAGCCCTGTACCAAGACTGGCGAATGGGCTACGAATGCCTGATGGCCGATGGGGGCTGCATCATCGTCGGTGACACGTTTGACAACGACAACGGTCATGTCGTGGTTGCGGCAAAGGTGGATTCAACGGGCAAGGAGTTGTGGAGAAACAAGTTCTTCATTTCTGCTTCGGTCAGCACCGGCGCGGCTGCATCGACTGCTGACGGCGGAGTCATCGTCACCGGGATATTCGAGGACGCCTGCGGAACTCATCTAGGCTTGGAGAAGGTGGACTCGCGCGGCGAGCTGAGCTGGTTCAGAACTTACCCCGTGCCCGGCGAAGAGGCCAGCGTGGGAAAGTCGGTCGTTCAGACCAGCGACGGCGGGTACATCGTCAGCGGACTCTTGCGCGACACGACGGACACTCTCTACATGTATCTGGTCAAGACCGATTCGCTGGGCGAGACCCTGTGGACCAAGGTGCGGAACCGGTGGAACCGCTACCAGTTTGCCGACGGTATGAGCATCAGGCAGACCGACGACGGCGGGTACATCATCACCGGTTCGACCCAAGACACGGCGCAGCAGGATGGCGGCCCGATGCTGATGAAGACCGATTACCTGGGCGAAATACAATGGCTCCGCGTATGCGGCGGGAACGGCATCTGGGCCCACTGCGTCCGGCAAACGTGGGACAAGGGGTATGTCATCGCCGGTCCTGGCGGTCCTCGCCGTGCGGCATGCCTTATCAGGACCGACTCGCTCGGCGATACGCTCTGGACCAGGAGTTTCAGGCCCCCGTTCACCCTAGGGACCGTCTCCGCCTTCTGGGTGGAGCAGACCGCAGACCGCGGTTACGTGCTGACCGGTGACGTTGACTACTGGTACGTGTACCTGGTCAAGACCGACTCGCTGGGCATGGTGGAGGTCGGCCTGGCCGAGGAACCCGGCAGCGCCCCGGCCACGCGGGGCATTCAGGTGAGCCCGAATCCGTGCGTCGGCAAAGCAAACATCGTTGTGCTTGGCCGCGAGACTGAGTCATTCAGTCTGGAGGTTCACGACGCGGCTGGACGGCTGGTCCGGACTCTCACCGCGACCTGTCAGTCGAACGGCATCAGGATGGCGGTCTGGGACTGCACTGATGGGGCTGGCAGACCGGTCCCGACCGGAGTCTATCTCGTGAGAGCAGCCAACCGGAGACAAGCCTCAACTGAGGCAAGGCTCGTTCTTGTCAGGTGAGCACCAGACTGTCTTCCGAAAAGTACCGGCCTGTCTGCGAGAAGCCGTCTCCTTCTACGCGGTTTGTCTTCTCAGTCTGAGTTACCGCAGCACCGACCTTGCGCGGCAGTAGTGGCTTTGCTGTCGTCAGGATTGACACTGAGCGCGGCTGGTTTATGATTTCATGTATGAATCGTTGCTTCCGAGGGGCCTTGCCGGTTCTTTTTTTCTCTGCAACTGCCATAACACTTGCGGCCGGGGACGTGGCCGCGACGCCGGGTGCGCTGAACCTCGCGCCGGAGCCGACCCGGGACGTACTGAGCGTTCTCTCCTCGGGCGAGCGCGGACTTGTGTTGGAGCTCGCCCTTGACACCTTCAATCTGGCTGTGACTACTGAAGGTGTCGTGGCGTCGGCGCCTGGGCTGTACCAGTTAGCCCAGCCGGGCGAACCTGACCTGCCGGGAAGAATCGCGCTTGTCGGAATCCCGCAGCAGGGTGAAATCAGGTTGAGCGCCGAGGCGTCGGACGTGGAGACGTTCGAGGGCGTGACGGTCAGACCGGCACCGGGCTTCACGGAGGGAAGCCAAAAGCCGAGGGCCAAGAGCCAGAGGCGCGATTGGGCTGAAGTGGAGAAAATTGACATCGTGCGTGGCGTACGGGTGGCTTTTGTCCGGCTGAACCCGGTGCAGTATGACTCTGAGAAGAAGACAGTCCGCGCCGCGCGAAGGCTGAAGGTTTCGATTTTATTCACCCGACCGGGAATCGACGTACCCAGCACGGACCGGTTCGACCCCATACTGGAAACCGCCCTCGTCAACGGTGTGATGGCGAAAAACTGGAAGCCGAGCGGACCTAGCATACGAAAAGAGTCTTCGGGCAATTCGGCCATATCACGCGCCGGATTTTATGCACGGTCTGAGATATGGTGCAAAGTGAAGACCGAGACCACCGGCGTGTACCGGATAACACCGGCCGACATTGAGAAAGCCGGCTTCAGCGCCACTGTCATCAACCCGACAACGTTCAAGCTGTACACTCTGGGACCCTACAGAATCAACGAATCCTATCCGGACACGATGGTCGAAGTTCCGGTGTATGTGAAGGGTGAGGAAGACGGCCGATTCGACAAGGCGGACTTTCTCGCCTTTTATGCCGAGAAAACGTCCGGCTGGGACTCGGTCCACAATCAGTGGCAGGAGAATCTGTTTACCGATTACCGGTATTTTTGGCTGACTTGGGGCGGCGAACCGGGCCGAAGGATGGCAAGTGTCTCCGGTGCCGGTGCCACAAGACCGACGACGACCGCACCGGCTCATGTTCGAGTTGAGGAGGACTTGCTCTGTCCGGCGCGGTCGGGACTCTTGTGGCTCTGGCAGAAGTACTTTAAGCAGGCCGGGGTTGACAGCGTTGCGAACCGAGTCGAAATCCCACTACCCGGCCGCACCAGTATCGAAGAAATATCCGGCCGGATGTACGCGGCCAGGGCCGAGGGCGATACCGTATCCAAACACTTCTGTCGACTGTACTTGAACGGCGTGCTGCTAGAATCTCTTTGGATGCGGCCTAGTCACTCGTGTCCGCCGCCAGCCGACTTTGTGCTCGACAGCATCCCACCCGAGACCCGGCGGCCGGTCGGCCAGCCGGACACCCTGACCATTGAGATCTATGGCGATCCAGAGATGGTTGATTACCTTGATTTCCTCCAGGTGCGTTACACCCAGGAACTCAAACTGTCATCGGCCCGGCCGTTCTTGCGGTTCTTCTTTGCCGACTCCGGCCCGGTTGAGTTTGCGGTCGAGGGCGGGGCCGGCGAGGTCCTGCTGCTGGACGTAACCGACTGGCGCGCGCCCAAGCGGATCGTGGACACCGAGGTGTCAGGCAGCACACGCAAAGCAAAGGTCGAAGTCCGGGGCATGGGCGAGTTCTGTTGCGCCCTGGTCGCCAACCTTCGGCCGGTGCTTACACTCGAACCGCGCAGACCCGGTAGCCTGCTCGACCAAGCCGAGCAGGCTGACTATTATATCATCTGTCCGGACGAGTTTCATGCCGCGGCCAGGATGTTTGCCCGGTATCGCGAAGGTAACGTCCGCGGCATTCCATCAGCTCGGGTCCGGGCGGTCCGGCTTTCCGACATCTACGACGACTACACTTTCGGCATGGAGGAACCGGCGGCAATCCAGCGTTTCTTGGCGGACAAGCAGCCGGTGTATGGGCTTTTGGCCGGCGATGCGACTTATGATTACCGGAACCGGCTCGGGCTCGGGCACATGCCCTCGGTTCCGGCCTACGAGATGGGCTATGACATTGATCCTGAAGTGTATGGCATGACCGCAAAGGCATACGACGCCTGGTATGCCGATTTCCAGGGACAGGGCGGTGCGCCGGACATGGTTCTGGCCCGCATCACCTGTCGCAGCGCAGTCGAATTGCGCAGGTTCCTAGATAAGGTCAAAACCTACGAGACACAACCGCTCGGGTTCTGGGCAAAACGCTTCGTGCTGCTAGCGGACGATGAGTGGCTGGGCCAGCCGGGCAAGCGCGACCCGATTGGGTTCTCACATATCGTCGGATGCGAAAACATTGTGCTTTTCACCCGCAATCTCTTGGACCCGGTGAAAATCTATCTGACCGAGTATCCCTACACCGGCGTGAACGACAAGGCCGGTGCGCGGACCGATCTCTTGAATCAGTTGAACCAGGGCGCCTTGTTCTGGTGTTTCTTCGGGCACGGCGCCGGATTTCAGCTCTGCCATGAGCGGACACTCTCGATTGACGGCGTGCCTCAAGTCACGAATGGCGGTCGTAACCCACTAGCGTTCTTTGGTTCGTGCGGTGTCGGTCGATTCGAAGACACTCGCTACGAAGCGATTGCTGAGGAACTGGTCAGAAAGGAATCGGGTTGCATTGCCACGTACGGTGCTTCCAAGGCAACGACCCCGGGCTCGAACGAACTGTTTGCCCGCACGCTGTTTGGCCGACTTGCGGAGAACGACAGCCTGCCAGTCGGTGCCAGTTTCTTTCCCGCCTGGCTGACCTACACGATATACCACATGTTCGGGGACCCGGGCATGATGCTGAGGTTGCCAAAACCGGGCATACCGCCGATTGTCACACCCGACACCCTGTATCCGGGCGGCACCAACACCGTAAGCGACTCTGTACCGGTGCAAAAAGGACGGTATGGCATCTCGGTACGTGAGCTTGACTGGTATCGAACCTACAGCTCTGAGGCCGGCGCCGTCAGCTATGTGCTTCCCGGCTACCGACTACAGGAGGCGCTCGGCACGTTCGACTCGGGACAGGTGGAATGCTCTTTTCTGGTGCCGAGGCTTGACTACCCGGACACTCTCATCGTTCCCAATGGCAAGTATATCCGCCAACCGAACACTGCCTCGGTCAGCTTGCTCGCTTGGGACAACCAGACCGGGTACTCGGCAAGAAAAAAGACCCTCGCGCTCGGCGACACGGTCACGGTCACGGACCGCGCTGCACCCGAACTTATGCTCTTTGCTGACCGCCGGCCCTTGGCAGTGCGCGATACAACAGACGTACCGAGAAGATTCACGCTTGAAGGCATCATCTCAGACCCGTCCGGTATTCTCCTTGCCGCGGTGCCGGACTACAGCCTCTCGCTCTACATTGGCGCCCGCACATCAGGCCGTATTGACCTTCTGCCCGTGTTCGGCTACGACCAGAACTCAACCACAACCGGCCGGTTCTCCTACCCGGTGGAAATCAGCAAGGAACTGGATTCGCTCACGGTCGTCGCGTCGGACAACCTGCGCAATCGGCTTGTTGCGACCGCGTACGTCCGAGCCGAGATGTCGGACGAACTGCGCATCGAGAACGTGCTTGTCTATCCAAATCCAGTATCTGGTCCGGCCACCTTCACGTTCGAGCTGTCCCGCGCCGCGTCCGTAAGCATTAAGGTGTACACGATTTCAGGCCGTCTGGTCCGGTGCCTGCTCGAGCAGCCTTGCTCGTACGGCTACAACCAGGTCGAGTGGGACGGAAGGGATGAGGAAGGACGGACCCTGGCCAACGGGGTTTACCTGTACAAGATTGATGCTCGAGTCAGCGAGCCCGGAGTGGTCCAGACCCGCGCGGCCAGGCGCGACAGACTCCTAGTCCAGTACTAACAGCCCCCCCCGACTGGAATCAAGACCGACTACGCTAGTCTCGGTCTCAGGGCAGTCCGAACCGCCGAAATCGAAAAAGCACAGCGACTCACAGAAGACCCGGCGTCAAGGGGATACAAAGGTCTGGATTACAAACTTTCGGTTGCTGTCCGTTGATCTGCCACAGCCATCCGTCTGTCTCCGTATCGCTGTGATTCCATGCCAGTTTTTCGGGGCCGGGCTGGCCATTGACAGGGCTCGAGCCCGGTCTAAAATTTCAAAGCGACAGCACGCGTGTCTGTTCTGCCGTGGACCGATGCAGCGGCAGAAGTCATGAACCACAGACACGAACCGGAAAGCGAGGCAGTATGAGAACATTGATTATTTCAGCGCTGGTGATGCTCGCCGGCTTAGCAATTGGAGAATGGCAGAGCGTTGGCCCTGAAGGCGGGCCGATTTATTGTGGTGTAGTGGCAGCCGGTGGCGCTGCGATTTACGTCGCGCCGAGCCTCTCAAGTACACCACTGCTAAGAACTACGAACGGCGGAACAAACTGGACCCTGGCCGGTGCAGCCTTGAGCACCTATCCGTGGAACATGGCCGCGCATCCCACTGACCCGAACACACTTTTTGGCGTGGTGAGCGGTGTCTTCTATCGCACGACAAACGCGGGCGCGACCTGGAGCCAAGTTTCGCTTGGCACGAACACCGTTGGCTACGACTTGGCAGTGAATCCTAAGAATCCACAGGTCATCTACGTTGCCTGCTACAAGTCCAATGGCACTGTGTGGCAGATTAGCCTGGCAAAGAGCACCAATGCCGGCACGACCTGGACCACCACGTTTGTTGACACCATCTCGACCGCGAATGGTTACGCCTATTCGTGCGCGATTGATCCGGTTGACACGACCAGAGTGTATGTCGGCGGGTATTCAGGGAACCGAACCGCTTTCTTCCGCTCGACCGATTGTGGCGCAACCTGGACCAGGATTGAGTTTCCTTCGAACGCCTACTACATATATTCGCTGTTTGTCAGCCCGACGGACAATAACACGTTGTTTGCCGGCACGCTCTACGGGGTCTGGCGTTCGACCGATGCCGGCCTGACTTGGGCAAAGCAGAGCACCGGCAACTACAACTACCGGATCGTCGCCGTACCTGGCGAGCCTAACGTGATGTACTCCTCGTGCCTGTCAACGGTCCAGAAGTCAACCGACGCCGGCTCGACCTGGGCAAACGTCGGGCCCGGCCTGGTTGGGACGACAATCCGGGCTGTGCTGACCGTACCGGGTGAGAACTCGACTGTTTACGCCGGTTCGACTGCCGGGATGTTCAAATCTACGGACTACGGCGCAAGCTGGACCGCGGTCAATTCTGGGATACTTATTGGCAAGATTCCGGCCATCGCCTTTGTCCCAGGTACACCGGGTTCGGCCTGGGCCGAGTTCATGGACAACGCTATTTTCAAGACCACAGACGACGGCGACAACTGGACCCGCCAAACATCGCCCCTGAGCTGCGGCAATATCTGCAACATCGCCTTT
Organism: candidate division WOR-3 bacterium; assembly: GCA_039801365.1. NCBI lineage: Bacteria > Pseudomonadati > Caldifarciminota > Caldifarciminota bacterium. The sequence continues at coordinate 14,136 of JBDRUN010000002.1, read as the reverse complement.
GACCCGACTGACCCGCAGCGTGTCTGGATGTTTGAAGGCTCTGGTTGAGGGACCGCCGAGCTCTTTACGAGCACCAACGGCGGCGCCGCTTGGACAACAGTTGAAAGCTGGATGAACGATGGTGGTAACATTGCAGTTTCTCCGCACAGCTCGGACGTGATATTCTGCGTCGGCAACCTGTACCCGAACAGTGTCTGGAACATTGCTGTCTCGCACACTTCGAACCGGGGCGCGAACTGGGAACACGATACGCTAGCCTTGGGCAGCAATGCGTTTGCCATTGAATTTGACCCGACTGATGCGAACCGGGTCTATATCGGCGGCGACAGCGCCTATAACTACAGCTACCCGGCACTGCTAGTCTCGACCGACCTGGGTCGAACTTGGACATCGAGCCGAACAGGGCTGACCGGTCGAGTGTGGACAATCAAGGCCGACAAGGATAATCCGGGCGTACTCTACTGTGGCACTTACCGGGGCGTATTCAAGAGCACAAACTCGGGCGACAGTTGGACTGCGACCAGCTTTACCCGTGACACGCGGGCACTGGCCATTGATCCATCTGACGCACGGGTCATATATGCCGGTACGTACGGCAGCGGGGTCTGGGTCTCAACTGACGCCGGCGCAACCTGGACCGAGCTGAATGCGGGGCTGACCTGCAACAGGGTATTGAGCCTGGTGGCGCGCGGTAATCCAAGTCCGATGCTACTGGCCGGGACCGAAGGTGGCGCAGTATTCAGAATGCTGCCATTAACCGGAATCAAGACCGAGCCGCTAGGTGTAAGCCAGCCAGTTACTTTGTGGCCGAACCCGTGCCGGACAAAGGTGCGCCTTCAACTGCCACCCAATTTGTCCGGGCCGGTTGCTGTGACGCTGTTTGACCACACCGGCCGATTAGTCCGGGAACTCCGCATGTTACCCGGCAACTTGGCTGTCCTGGACCTGCGAGACGTCTTAACTGGGACATACTTTGTCCGGGTCACAGGCCAGAACTGGACACGCGTTACCAGGCTGACAGTGCTCCACTGACCGTCAGACCTAGTCTCGCAGAGAGCGAGCTTTCCCGAAACGGCATGACGGCCGCGACCTGAGCGGCTGAGCTGGCGTCAGGACAGCTTGCGACCCTGCTTGTCGGTAAATGACCCGGTTGCGATTCGAATGATATCTATTATCGCGCCGATGCCGCAACATCCGAGGGTGAGCAACCAGACGATGCCGGTGCCGGTCTTACCGACGTAAAAACGGTGTATTCCCAACGAACCCAGAAATATGCACAAGAGCAGGGCGGTTAGTTTTTTCTTCGGCGACAGCTCAGCTGCCGGTGCGGGACTTACTTCATTTGCCATTGTCGTGACTCCTTTCATTCTCGCCGGGCCGGTAGTCGGGCAGTCTGGTCCTTGCTCGGCGTGTGAAGTATCCGTCCCTGCGCTCGGCTGTCAAGGATGGCATTATGCCATCACGCAATGCGTATCGCGCACTACGCTGTCAATAGGAATCCAGCATTGTAGTATAGAGCGGAAAACTCCGGGCGCCAATCGGTCATCCGGTACATCGCACGATATCCTAAAGTGTTATGTTCAGCATCGTCTGCTGCCTGCGGCCGAGGGCAGCCGGGCGCCCACGGCTTGGTTCACAGCAGAAACGGGACAACTTTGCGCAACTTCAAGACCTACGTGTGCCGAAGTCTCAGGCACGGTAGATGCAGACAGGCTGACCAAGGGTTCATATGGCCATAGACCTGGCACTACTACTGCTGTTCATAGTATCAGCACTCCACGGCTATGGTCAGGGGTTTATCAAAGGATTGAACTCATGTATTTCACCTGTACTTGGTGTCTGGCTGGCGCTGCGCCTGTGCGATGGCCCGGCACGGGTTCTCCACTGCCTGCTGGCCGACCACACGCTGTGTCGGCTCGGTGGCTTCTTCCTGATTCTTGCGTGTATCTGGCTCGGGCTGAAGCTGGTCCACCGGTTGCTTGCCCGATTGGTTGGCTGGGTTGATGTCAATGAACTTGACCGCTTTCTTGGCGGTTGTCTTGGCCTGGCAAATGCGGCAGTTGTGGCCTGGGTAGTTCTGGTTGCAGCACTCAGTGCCCTTCCCCCAGCGGTTCGTATTATTGAGCGTTCGAATGGCTCGGTTCGACTCTTGGCCTTGGGCGAGCTGCTCGGCGGCGCAAGACCGAACTCTGTCGAGAACATTCAAGACAAGGAAGCACCGCGGTCAAAGCCAGTTGACTCATCGGCCATGGTTGACGTATTTGACTGAACAACAGGGAAACAGCTGTCCAGGGCAAACTTCGAAACCCTCCTCGTGGGTCTTCGAACGCAATCTGCTGCTGTCGCAATCCACCAGATTCGGTGAAATTGACACAGCCACTTCGGCCACGTATAGTTAGCCCCGCGGTGAACTACGAATGCGGACAAACGGTAGTTCACCGGTAATACCACATGATTGTAATGAGCGAGAACGTCGCCTACGGCTTTGCGGTCGGCCGAATCAGAGTACAGGAAACAACGCTGTTGGACCGCAGCCGTTACGAACGGCTTGTACGGGCGGCCAATGCCGCTGAGCTTCGGTCTGTCCTGACCGACACCTGTTATGGCCGCTACATCGCCGAGGACGCTGAGCCACATCTGCCCAAGTATTCGGTTTCGTTCAACCGGATACTTATCCAGGCCGCGGCCGACAACTTCGACTTTCTTGCCCGTTACTGCACCGACCATTGGGTCCTGGACGCATTCCGACTGCGAGCCGATATTCACAATCTCAAACTCGCCGTCAAACACCGGCTCCTCGGGACCGAATCCGTCGAAGCACAGATGTTCCCCTACGGCACATGGCACGCCAGCCAGGTTCGTGCGCTTGCCGCGGCCGAGCCAGGTGCGGAGCCAAGCCGCGTGCGGCATGCGGTAGTAGAAGCCCTGAAAGGACCGGAACCGTGGAGCGTAGATGCAGTGTTTGACCGGCTGGAACAAGAACTTGTGCTGGAACTGGTCCGTCCGAGTCTGTTCCTTAGCAGGTTGTTTGCAATTCACGCCGACGTTGAGAACCTGCGTACACTGGTGCGCATCCGGCTAACTGGTCGGGGCCGGGCCGTCCTGAGACAGGTGTTCCTGCCAGGCGGCGAATTGACGCTCACGATGCTGACTGAACTACTTGGCGCGGATCTGGATACCATGGTGGCACGGTTCCGCTTCTCCCGCTACCGCGAACTGGTCGAACAAGGGCACAGCTCAGCTACCAACCGGGCCTTTCGGCGCACCGAAAGCCTAGGCCGGGAACTACTGCTCAACTGGCTGAAGCTTGCCCGGTACGCCACCTTCGGGTACGAGCCGCTGGTCAGCTACTACCTCTTCCGCGAAAATGAGATCACGAACCTCAGACAATTGTTCGCTGCCAAAGCTGCCGGCGCTACGGAACAGGAATGCCGGGAGCTCATCGCCTATGTTGACTGAATAGGAAAAACATGAAGACCAGCCACTTTGAGGCTAGCCACTTCCCTGCTGATCTTTCTGGAGAGGATGAGTTGGGCAGCAGCCGGTCGGCTGATACTGATATCGGGCCGGTGGCTGTTGTCGGCGAGGAAAACGCAGTGGCAGCATTCCGGGCTGCCGGGCTTGCCGTATTCCCTGCCGAACCCGGGCCGGGAGCGGCGGCTGTGGTTGAGCGCCTTGTGGCCCGGGGTTTCCGGGTGATATTCTTCACCGCCGACCTGTTCAACTCGATCGGTCAGGTTCTGGAAAAATACCGAAAGGCTGCGGTGCCATGTATCGTCGCGCTTCCCTCAGGGATTGACGACCCGACGGTGGAACGGCTCAAAAACGTAGTTCGAATGGCAGTGGGCGCAGATGTGTTTGGACAGACGCCCGACGCTTCGAGGACGAAATGAGGGAAGAGCAGTCGGCTTCAGTTGGCAGAGTGGTCAAGGTTTCCGGCCCGCTCGTTGTGGCTGCTGGCATGTCCGGTTCAAAGATGTATGACGTCGTGCGAGTCGGGACAGTGCGTCTTCTGGGTGAAGTCATTGACCTTACTGGCGACCGAGCATCTGTGCAGGTATATGAGGAAACCGGCGGTATCGGCCCCGGGGACCCGGTTTATCCGACTTTCGAACCCCTGTCGGTCGAACTCGGCCCGGGTCTCATATCGTCAATCTACGACGGCATCCAGCGGCCCCTGGACGTACTGCGCTTGAAGTCCGGCGACTTTCTTTCCCGTGGCGTCGAAGCCCCGGCCTTGGATCGGAAGCGGAAGTGGGGCTTCCAGGCACTGCGCCACAAGGGGGATAAGGTTGGCCCGGGCGACATCCTCGGCACGGTCCAAGAAACAGTCCTCGTCGAACACCGAATTATGGTGCCGCCCGAAGTCTCGGGTGAGATTATTGACATCAGGACCGGCGAGTTTACGGTCGAGGAGACAATCTGTATCCTGCGCGGAAAAGGCGGAGAAGAGATCCGGTTGACGATGGTTCAGCGCTGGCCAGTGCGGCGACCACGACCGGTGAAGGCGCGGTTACAGCCGGATGCGCCACTGGTAACCGGGCAGCGGGTCATTGACACCTTCTTTCCGCTGGCAAAGGGTGGGACCGCTTGCGTACCCGGACCGTTCGGCTCCGGTAAGACGGTAATCCAGCATCAGTTTGCGAAGTGGTCGGACGCTGAAATTATCGTTTTCGTTGGCTGTGGTGAGCGGGGAAACGAGATGACCGACGTACTCATGGAGTTCCCCGAACTGAAAGACCCGAAGTCAGGCGAGCCGCTCATGAAACGCACCGTGCTAGTTGCGAACACGTCAAATATGCCGGTCGCAGCACGCGAAGCTTCGGTCTACACCGGCATCACAATCGGAGAGTATTTCCGGGATATGGGCTATTCGGTTGCGCTTCAGGCCGACTCGACATCGCGCTGGGCCGAGGCAATGCGGGAGATTTCCGGTCGGCTCGAAGAAATGCCCGGGGAAGAAGGCTATCCAGCCTATCTTGCTTCGCGAATTGCCGAGTTCTACGAACGTGCGGGCCGGGTTGTGTGTCTTGGATCAGACGGGCTCGACAAGTCGGCCAAGCCCGGCGCCTTGTGCGGGGAATCAGGGGCTCCGCCCTTGAAACCCGATTCCGGGTCTGTTTCGGTTCAGGTCGGGCCTTCCGGGGTTGCTCCGGACTCCGGGCGTCCGACGTCCGGTGGAGCGGGCCGCGAAGGGGCACTTTCGGTGGTAGGCTCAGTCTCGCCGCCAGGCGGTGACCTGAATGACCCGGTGGTACAGGCAACGCTCCGCGTGGTCAAAGTATTCTGGTCGCTTGAAGATAAATTGGCATTCCGACGGCATTTCCCCGCCATTTCATGGCTCAATTCTTACTCACTGTACGCCGAATCACTTGCGCCGGCGTTTGCCAAGATGGCCTCCGAAGAGTTCACTGCTGATGCACAACAGGCGATGGCGCTATTGTCCAAGGAAGCCGAACTTGAAGAAATTGTCCGGCTGGTGGGCAAAGACGCACTCTCCGCTGCCGACCGGCTGGTAATGGAAACGGCCCGGTCGCTGCGTGAAGACTTCCTGCATCAGAACGCATTCCACGAGACGGACACCTACACTTCGCTGCCAAAGCAGGCCCGAATGCTGACAGTGATTCTGGAATTCTACCGCCTTGCCCAGACGGTCCTGGCCCGGGGCGTTGACATTGCCACAATTGAACGCCTGCCGGTGCGCGACAGGATTGCACGGATGAAATTCCTCTCCGAACATGAGGCCGAGACCGCAATCGCTGCGGTTCGCGAGCAACTAGTCCGCGAACTTACTGGCCAGGTCAGCCCCGAAACCGGCGCACAGGAGGCAGCGGCCAGGGAGCCGACCGCGGGAAATACAGAAAAATGATTAAAGAGTATCAGACGGTCGTATCGGTTGCCGGTCCACTCCTGCTGGTAGAAGGCGTTGAAGGGGTCAAATATCAGGAGCTGGTCGAAATTCGTACTGCCGACCCGGACGGTCGTGAGTCTGCCGGACTGACGCGTCGAGGGCAAGTGCTCGAAGTGGACCATGACCGTGCGCTCGTGCAGGTATTCGAAGGAAGCTCAGGCATCAGCGTACCGCGGACCCGGGTCCGATTTCTGGGACGCGGCATCACCGTTGGACTATCACCGGACATCATGGGCCGGGTATTCGACGGACTGGGCCGACCTCGCGACTCCGGCCCGGAAATCATCCCGGAGGAACAACGCGACATCAACGGTGCGCCCATCAACCCATGCGCCCGCGAATACCCTAACGAATTCATCCAGACCGGAATCTCAGCAATTGACGGCTTGAACACTCTGGTGCGCGGACAAAAGCTGCCGATATTCTCTGGGTCCGGTCTCCCCCACAACCGGCTCGCGGCCCAGATTGTCCGGCAAGCGACCGTACTCGGAATCTCAGACTCCGATACTCCCAGCCGTACGACATTTGCAGTCGTCTTCGCGGCGATGGGAATCACACTCGAAGAAGCGCAGTTCTTCATTCAAAGCTTTACCGAGTCCGGTGCGATTGAACGTACGGTGCTCTTTCTCAACCTCGCGGACGAACCGGCGATTGAACGGATTGCCGCACCTCGCACCGCCCTGACCGCAGCTGAGTATCTTGCCTTCACGCTCGGCATGCACGTACTCGTCGTGCTCACCGACATGACCAACTACTGCGAAGCGCTACGCGAAATCTCGGCCGCACGCAAAGAAATCCCGGGGCGCCGTGGCTTCCCGGGTTACCTTTACACCGACCTCGCCTCGGTTTACGAGCGCTGTGGTCGCATCAAAGGCCAGCCAGGCTCAATCACCATGATGCCGGTTCTGACAATGCCTGAAGACGACAAGACCCATCCGATACCGGACCTCACGGGTTACATTACCGAAGGGCAGATTATCCTCTCGCGGCCGATGCATCGCCGGGGCGTGTCGCCACCAATTGACGTGTTGCCATCACTCTCCCGGCTCAAAGACAAGGGCATCGGCGCCGGCAAAACCCGCGAAGACCACGCTGATCTGTTCAACCAGCTCTACGCCTGCTATGCTCGGGGCAAGGAGGCCGAAGAACTCGAGGTCATTCTTGGCGAAGCAGCCTTGACCGAGATGGATAGGGTCTATCTCAGCTTCGCCCGCGAGTTCGAGAAACGGTATGTGTCACAGGGCGAATTCGAGAACCGAACCATCGTGCAGACCCTTGAGCTCGGCTGGGAACTGCTTGCCATGTTCCCGCGAACCGAACTCAAGCGGGTTCGGGACTCGAATCTGGACAAGTACTACCGGCAAAGAACTCAAGAGGCCGAGGATTCGACGGGCTGGGCGTCCGATGCCCGGAATCCGGGGCAACGCCCGGAGTCAAGAACTTAGAACTCTGGAGTCCCTGACGGTTTCGCTCCGCTACCCATTTGTTCTCTTTGACCTCGACGGCACGCTGGTTGACTCGGCCGATAGTCTTGTGGCGTCGGTCCGGTACGCGCTCGCAACGGTTGACCAACGCGAGCCACCAGACCGGGACACAATCCTGATACAGGTCGGCAAGCCCCTGGAGCTGATTCTCGCTGAACTCGGGTACCCGGCCGAACCGAATCAGGCAAAGGCGTTTGCCAATGCATTCCGCCAGCACTACGCGGCTCACGGACTCAAAGTTCAACGGCCCTACCCCGGAGCAAGGGAACTGCTTGCTTGTCTCAAGACAATTGGTGCGAAGCTTGCGATCGTGACCACGAAACACCAGACTCAGGCTGAAGAATCGGCCAGTGCAGCAGGCATTGACTGCTACTTTGACTACATCCACGGCTGGGCAGAGGGCAGGAAACATAAGCCCGATCCTGAGCCGTTCCTTTCGGCGCTCGAACGCCTTGGCGGAAGGAGCGCAGACGCGCTGGTTGTCGGCGACACCGAGCAGGACATCATTGCGGCGCGGGCTGCCGGAATCACCAGTTGCGCGGTAACCCATGGATTTAGACCGGTTGCGCTTCTTGCCATGTACCGACCCGACTACATGGTGTCGCACCTCCGCGACGTTGAAGCGATTGTCGTAGAGCAGCGCTGAGCCTTCATAAACTCCATATTCAACGCCGTATTTTCCGGCATGTTGACGGGGTGGAACGGCATCGCGATAGATGTCCCAATGTAACATCAACCGTTGCTGGAACTTAGCGCACAGTCCGCCGTCGGTTTAATTGGAACAATTCTTGCGTATGATGGGTTAACGACAATTGGCATTATTGTGGGGCGACGAAGCCCAGGATGAAGTTTGCGCATGATTGCCGACACGCGGCACTGTGGCCTTTATTGAGTCGGAGCTTCGACACTAAAATTCTTTCGGGTAGCCACAGTGCGGCTCTGCACAAGACTGCGGTTTGTTTTTCCTGCCGCCGCTTGACACAGTAACGAGGTGGTTTAGAATGCGCACGCTAGGAGTCAACCCGTGAAGGAAAAGCGCCGGGTGTTCCACGCTCGGAATGTGGAACAACCCCGGAAACCCCGGCCGAACTCTGGGCAGCCAACGACTGGAGGGGTGAGCGCGGAACTCCGGGCACATGGCTCTCAGTTGTCCACCGGCATCCATCGGCCAGGTCCACTTCACTCCTCGGTCGCGGTCCAAGCTGGCGACGTCGTTATCCACCTTGACCGGCATGGTCGCATCATATTCTGGAACGACGAGGCAGAACGGGTATTCGGCTATGCCGAGCACGAAGCTGCTGGCAGGCCGTTTGAGGTAATATTCCCCGCATCCGGAGTCGGAGCGGACCGGCTGCACTTCGACCTCGGCCGGATAATGGCCGGCCGCGATTTTGCCGGCGGGTTTCAGTGCGTGCATCGGAACCGAAAGCAAGTTGCGATATACCTGTATGCCACAGCCGGCCGGGATAAGACCGGCCGGGTTGCCGGAGTCGTATGCATTGCCCGGGACGTTACTCAGAACTGGCGGGCCGAGCAGGCGGCCCGAGCGTCCGAGGAAAAGTACGGCCTGCTGTTGCAGGCTACTTCGGACGCCGTGGTTCTGGTCAATCGTCGGGGCCGTATCATTGAAGCGAACCGGGCCGCGTCAGAAATCACCGGCTTTCCGCAGGAGGCGCTAATAGGAAAGTCAGTAGCCGACCTTGTACCACCGCCCGGCCGTCGCGCGGCCGAGGCTGAGTTCCGCCAGCTCTTGTCACGACCCCAGCTTTCCGGCACGCTGGACATTTTGACCGCCTCGGGTGGCGCAGCCATTGTTGAGTACAGCGCGACCGCGGTTATGAACGATGGCAATCGGTTTTTCTTTGCCATTGCCCGCGACGTCACGGAGCGGGTTCGGACCGAGCGTCTGATGCGGGAGTCTGAGGAGAAGTACCGGCGTTTATTTGCCGCTCTCCGGGATGCGATGTATCTTGAAACTCTGGACGGCAGCATCCTTGACGTGAACGAGAGCGCCTGCCGCATGCTGGGGTACACGCGAGAGGAACTTTTGCGACTGAGAGTGGAAGACATTATTCCAGCACCAGCGCGGGCCGGACTGGAGCTGGTACGGGATGCACTCTTGCAGCGGGGGGAGTACCACGGTGAGGCGGTCAATGTTCGCCGCGACGGCACTGAGGTTCCGGTGGACGTGTCCTGTTCACTCGTTGAACTGGAAGGCCGTACCTTGGTCCTAGCACTGGCGCGGGATGCAACCGAGCGGATTCGTGCCGCCCGCGCTTTGCGCGAGAGCGAGGCCAACTTCCGTGAGCTTGCGGCTAACGCCGATGACGCCATCCTGATTGCTTTGGGACCGCAGGCCCGGCATGTGTACGTCAACCAGCGCGCATGCGAAATAACCGGCTACACGGCGGAAGAGCTGCTGCGCATGGGCCCAGCCGAACTCGGCCATCCGGATGAACGGGCAAAGCTTCTTTCCCGGTATCAGCGCCGCCTGGCAGGCGAGCCGGTGCCCCCACAGTACGAGACAAAGATCCTGCGCAAGGATGGTACTGCCGCAGACGTGGAGATCACTGCAGCTAAGACGGTCTGGAGGGGTCAGCCCGCAGACCTCATCATCGTGCGTGACATTTCTGACCGCAAACGCGCCGAAGCGCAACTCCAGGCTATGGCCGCTGAACTGCGCCGGGAACGTGATCGAGCCAAAGAGTATCTGGACGTAGCCGAAGTCATGCTCGTCGCCCTGAACCGGCAGGCAGAGGTGACAATGATAAACCGCAAGGGCTGCCAAGTCCTGGGCCGCAGCCAGGAGGAAATCATTGGCAGGAACTGGGTCGAGAACTTCGTCCCGGAAAGTCAGCGCAAATCAGTAATGCAGACTTTTGTCGGCATCATCTCAGGCGACATCAGGCCGGACGAGTACTACGAGAACCCGGTCCTGACCGCAGATGGATCTGAACGGGTAATTGCCTGGCACAATGCACTCCTGCGCGACGAGCAGGGCAACATCCTCGGCACTCTGAGTTCAGGTGAGGACATTACTGAACGCCGCCAAGCCGAGAACGCGCTGGCCGAGAGTCAGCGCCGCTTGGCAACTCTGCTTGCTAACCTACCGGGTATGGCCTACCGCTGCCGCAATGACCCTGACTGGACGATGGAATACGCAAGCGAAGGCTGCTTTGCACTGACCGGGTACCGGCCCGACGAACTTGTGAACAGCAATAAGCAGACGTTCAGCAACCTTATCCACCCTGCAGACCGACCTCTGGTTGATGCCGAAATCCAGGCGGCAATTGCAGGACACGAACCGTTCCAAGTTACCTACCGGCTCAACACTAGGGAAGGACTGAAGTGGGTATGGGAGCAAGGGCGGGGAGTCTACGACCAGTTCGGCAAACCGGTAGCATTCGAAGGATTCATCACCGACATCACCGAACGCAAGCGCGCCCAGGCCAGGCTTGCCGAATCCGAGGCTCAGTATCGGGCATTATTCGACCTCGCACCGGACGGCATCGCCGTTCACCAGGACGGACGCGTTGTCTTGGTGAACCGAACCGGCGCAGCGATTCTCGGATACGACCGACCGGACGAGATGATCGGGCTGCCGGTCATGGATTTCGTTCACCCGGACGACCGCGAGCTGGTGATGGCGCGTATCCGGCTGGCCCTAGAGCAGGGTCGGCCTGCACCCCTTGCCGAGGAGCGGTTCCGGCGCAAGGACGGGACTTATGTCTGGGTCGCTGTTGTCAACTCGCCATTTGTCTGGCAGGGCCGGCCCGCGGTGCAGGTTGTGGTCCGCGACATATCGGAAAGGAAACGGCTTGCCGAAAGGGTCGAGGAGCTATCCGGTCAGATGAAAGCAATGTTCGAACAATCGGCCCATGGTATCGCTGTGGAACGTGATGGACGTCTAGTCTATGTGAATAGCCAATTCACCGAGCTGTTGGGTTACTCAGACCAGACTGAACTACTAGGGCGTCCATTCACCGCGTTCGCTGCCGAGGCAGACGGGGAAAAGGTCTCTGACCATGCTAAGAACCGGTTGCACGGCCAGGAAACAGTGGGGCCGTACCGTTTCCAAGCATTGCGGCGGGACGGAACTATCGTCGAACTGGAGAATATCGTCTCGTTTTTTGAGCTGGGCGGCCACGGATACCTCGTGAACGTCATCCGACCGCCGGCTCACGACTGAGCCGGCCCACCTGGGGTAGGACCACCGATTGACATCCAAGACAGCCTGCCTATCCTCTGACTGATGTCTGTGCCACCTGACTTGACCGAAGCTGTAGTCTCGGCTGTCCGGACCGGGTACCGCTGGGAACTTGATCGAGCGATGCGGGCGAATGCTTATCTGCGGGTATTCTTCTCCAGCGCACTCCTCCTCTACAGCGGCTTTGGGCCGGGTCTGCTTATCAGATTTCCGGTTACCGTCAGCGAGCCTCACTTGGAGCCTCTTTCCCAGTTCTATGCCTTCCGGCCAGCGATATTCGCGCTCATTTTCGCGGCGCTGTCTTGCGTCCTGGCCGCGCTTGCCCAGCGTGGCCAGGTACTTTTCGAGTCCGCCCTTGCCGAAGACCGACCGAACCGAACCGAGGAGTATTTCCGGCTGCTGGCACCGAGTCCGCTACCGTTTGTGCTTTCCGGAAATCTGCTTGTGGATGGCATTGTTTTTGTTATTGCGGTTGCGGCCTACGCATTCTGGGTCGTGCTCCTCGTTGAAACAACTCCGGTCGTAATGCAGGCATACCAGGTTGTCGGCGTGGTGCTGGGTTCCTACGGCCTTTTCGCCGCGCTCATCGTCATCGGATTTGTCTGGGCCGGACTTGTCCGCCGCAGCCGCAAGCTACGCCGCACTAGCCGGCCCGCGGCTAATTCGGCGAGCACTCGACCGGTTTGAGCCGGAACACCCGAAACCAGCACGGTCTGTCAGTCTGACTGACCAGCACACGCCCCGGATGTCGGGCGAGCAACGCACCAAACACAACCAGTTCCGGCCCGGCCCGCGAGACCTTGGTTTCGAGGATTGCGGCGTAAACCGTATCTCTGGCGCTGATGGCGCGGTCCACCGGCACAGGTACGTTATGCTCAGTGAAGTGGATGTAGTCGCGCCACCCCCAGGCCGCACTCAGGAACTCTGACACCCGGGCGTTGCACACAAGCAGCGCCGCCTCAGGTACCGAGCCAAGCACGAGCCTGCGGTATCGATCCTGCGTCTCCAGATACCGGGCGTGAACGAACTGTATGACAAGCGACAGAGCAAAGATTAGGCCGAGGAACGCATACTTGACCGGCTCGGTGCCATGAACCGTGGTCGTCAGCCGATGCGCGGCCAGCGCATAGGCAAGCGTGAAAAATGGCGTCGCCGGAAGCAGATAACGCAGCCCGATTGCCAGGCCGGTAGCCCCCGCGGATAGCGACGGAATGTACGAGAAAAAAAGGGCCGGGAGCAGGAGCGTGTACGCAGGCAATGAGAGCGCGAGTCGGTACTTTCCGGCCGCGAGCGGAGCAAGAAGCATGAGGGGATAGAGGAAAAGCAGTGCCGGCAGGTAGAATGCGAGATTGCCGGTCAGAAACGCGGGGTCTAGGGTGCCTGTTAGATGCCAGGGAAACGAAAGTGGACCACCATAGCAATATGTGTTGTAGCCCAGAATAACGATGCCAAACACGGCCGTACCAACGCAGAAGTACACCATCCGACGCAGCCGGCGGCCCGGGCTGAGCGCAATCAGGGCAACAAACGCAGGAAGTGCCACTACGTTCGAGTAGCGAACAAGACAGGCAAATCCCAGGCACAGCCCAGCGCCAATTGGCCTTTCGCCGAACCGTAGCAGCAAGTAGAAAGTAGCGAGAAGGACAGTTGCCGACAAGAGATCGCTCATCAATGTTCTGGAATAGAGGACGACGGCCGGGTAGAAAAGGTAGAGCAGGGCCCAAGCTGGATTGGCCGATGGTTCAAGACGGACAAACACCTGCCAGAACAGCCAGGTGCCGAGAAGAGCAAGCACCAGCCCGGACAGAAAGGCCCAGCGCCATCCTGGCAGCGTGAAGGGCAAAAGAAACAGACTGGTGCCCGGTGGATACTTTGAGGCAATCCGTCCGGTCGGTTCTACACCCAGCGTTTCGGCGGAAAGTTGTGTTTTCAGCGCCTCGCGCCCAGCGTTTCGGCGGAAAGTTCTGTATTCAGTGTTCTGCACTCGGAGTTTCGGAACGGTCATGGTCACACTTAGTTGCGGGGCTGGTATGGATGAGTTTTCGTAGGTGATGTGGCCGGTGCGGAACAGAAGTGCCTGAGTGAGGTAGGAGTGTTCGTCAACTATTGCCGGAACCTTCGGATACAATAGCAGGAACGCCACGGCATACACTGCCATTCCGAGCGGAAAAATCCATGTTTGATGAGAAACCCGCCTCCGTGCTGTCGCCGCTATCATTTTGAGGCGGGTCCGGGAATCCCACGTAGGAGTCTTATCCGTTGGGGAGCAACCGGAATCCGAGAATTCGCGTCGTGTCCGAAGCCACCAAAATCTAAGACCTGCCGAGCCACTGCGGGTCCGCACCGAAGCATGACTGACCGCACTTGCCCGATGATAGGAGTACGCATGGTCATCGTCAAGTGGACTTTAGTAAGAGGGGGGCCGGCCAAGGCACATCGTGACCCCCTGCCTGACGCTTGCGCGTTTCATATGATACCCGTAGCGCCAGCAACTCGTCAAGGTCGAGCGCAGGCAACAGGAGAACACCCTGGTC